>CBDUGR010000130.1:0-6489 GCA_965366515.1 uncultured Gammaproteobacteria bacterium
TTATCAATTGGTGCGGGTGTTTTTGGATTTTGGGTCGAAAGGGCAGAGCGAGGCTAGCTATCAGCTAAGCCAACTTGACTCGAGTATACAGGTTACCTGGTCATTGGATATGGATCATGGCTGGGATCTTTTGGGGCGCATATTTGGCTTGATGATGGACAGTATGGTGGGGCCTGACTATGAAACCGGTTTGAGGAACCTCAAGCAAGTTGCGGAAGCGGATGTCGCAGGGTAATCTTGATTGTACTGGTAAGCTTAATACTAACGAGAGTTTTGAGAGCAAACACGAAAATGAATAAAAAGGATGAATTCAAATGAAAAAATTATATTCGCTAATGGCTATGGCGCTAGTAATGCCAACTGTCGCACTTGCTCAGCAACCGGCAGGGATGAGCCAAGAACAGATGATGCAAATGATGCAGCAGGCACAAAAAATGCAGGAGTGTATGTCCAGGGTTGATCAACAGGCACTGATGCAGATTGGCCAGCGGGCGAAAGAGATGGAGTCTGAAGTGAAGGCGCTTTGTCAGGCTGGCAAACAAAAAGATGCAGAGAGAACGGCGATGAAATTTGGCCTGGAAATTTCCGGGGATGAGAACGTTAAGACTGCACGGGAATGTGGCGAGATGATGCGTGGCAGTATGCCAGATATAAAATACCCTACCAGCGAGAAGGATTTTAAAGATCGCAATATCTGTGATGGTTATTAATTTCAACCATTACCAGTAATTATGACGGTTTATCCGTGCAGTGCTACCGATCAATAGTTATTCTGACCGGAGCAGGTATATCCGCAGAGTCCGGAATAAAGACTTTTCGTGATGCGGATGGCCTTTGGGAGAATCATTCGGTTGAGACGGTGGCGTCTCCAGAGGGGTTTGTTGCCGACCCTGAATTAGTTCATAGCTTTTACAATCAGCGTCGCAAGCAGCTGATAGAAGGTGACATAAAACCAAATGCAGCGCACATTGCTCTGGCTGAATTAGAAAGATCGTTTGCTGGTGATTATCTGCTGGTCACACAGAATATTGATAATCTTCACGAGCGAGCGGGTTCGCAGGAAGTGATTCATATGCATGGTGAGTTACTCAAGATGCGTTGTGAAGTCAGCGGGAAAACATACCCACTGTCGGGCGATCTATCGATACTAAGCCAATGCGAATGTTGTGGCTTGGCGGGGCGTTTACGCCCCCACGTGGTTTGGTTTGGTGAAATGCCCCTGGCAATGGATCGTATTTATCAGAGCCTGTCTGAGGCTGAATTGTTTGTAGCCATTGGCACCTCCGGAAATGTCTATCCTGCGGCGGGATTTGTCAGTATGGCTGCACAGTCGGGAGCGCAAACCGTTGAAATTAACCTGGAACCATCTTCAGTCCAGTCATCGTTTCAGGAGCATATTTATGGGGCAGCGGGCACACGGGTACCTGAGTTTGTGAGGTCGTTGTTACAGCAAAACAGAGTAGAATAAGTTGGAGTAATGTAATGAATGCAGACATGATTCGTTGTGCTAACGACCTCAAGCTCTATAACAGCCTGTTGCAGGAAAAGGAGGTTAAGCAGGTCAGAGAATGGATAAGCCGACAGGAAGAAAAAGGGCCGCTGGGGACTCGCAGACACCTGCTTTCTACCTCGGTTCGCTTGAGTCGCAGTATGGCGCCCAAGCTACATGCAATGGCCGACCATTGCATTGAGCGCCTGGAGCTGGATATTCCCTTGGAACTCTATGCCTATTCCAGCGCGCAGTTTAATGCGGCTTGTTTTAAACCCGAAGAAGGTCGCCTTTTTATCATGTTTTCCTCCAGTTTGCTGGAGGCTTTTGTGGAAAAAGAACTGCTGTTTGTGATGGGGCATGAACTGGGACACCATGTATACCAGCACCATGATATTCCGGTAGGCTATCTGTTACGGGGAAAAGAGCGACCGAGCGCCAGTCTTGCACTGGAGCTGTTTGCATGGTCTCGATATGCGGAAATTTCTGCGGATCGAGCAGGGGCTTTTTGCTCGGAAGATCTGGATGCGATTGCGCGAGCGCTGTTTAAATTGGCCTCCGGGCTTACCAGTGACAAAGTGGTTTCATTCAGTCTCGATGATTTTTTGCGACAACTGGACGATATGATGGAAGACGATGCGGAACCTGGGCAGGGTGCACCGATGCAGGACTGGTTTTCAACGCATCCGTTCAGCCCGCTGCGCGTGAAAGCGCTCAAGCTGTTTGATGAAAGTGATATGTTGCGGTCAGGTGCAAGTGGAAAAATGGAGTTGGAAATGAAGGTGCAGGGAGTCATGAGTCTAATGGAGCCCAGCTATATGGATGCACGTACAGATACCGCTGAAACCATGCGTCGTTTGCTATTCGCTGGAGCGGTTGCGGTTGCTGATGCGCGTGATGGCATTAGTGAAGGAGAGCTGTCTGTATTGAAGAGTTTTTTTGGAGATAAATTTTCTGTGGATAATCTCAATATACGAAAAATACACAGAGAGCTGCCAAATCGAATTAAAGCAACTCGAGAACAGGCCAGTATGACCCAGCGCATGCAGGTACTCCGGGATATATGTCTGGTTGCTCAAGCCGGAGAGGATACTTCAAAGGATGAAATGACGGTCATTAAGAATATTGCCAAAGGCCTCGAT
The DNA here is from genome assembly GCA_965366515.1 of uncultured Gammaproteobacteria bacterium. Classification (GTDB taxonomy): domain Bacteria; phylum Pseudomonadota; class Gammaproteobacteria; order Pseudomonadales; family IMCC2047; genus JAJFKB01. Next base: position 2,632 of record CBDUGR010000130.1, read on the forward strand.
GTTCCCTGTGGTTTTGTCTTCCAGTGTGTGGATGAAAGTCTTGAGTTGGACTAGAATTTTTCTGGCTGCCGGGATGCTGTCGTGAAATAGTGATTGTTCAACTATGCCATCAAACGGCTTGAGTGTATCCTCGCCAATTTTAATACGGATTGATAACTTGCTACAGATAACCTCGAACCTATCGCTAGACGATGATGAGATTGAACTTACCGCTATCCGTGCACAGGGAGCCGGAGGCCAGAACGTAAATAAAGTTTCGTCGGCGATTCATCTGCGCTTCGATGTTCATGCTTCCTCTCTACCAGAAAGTATCAAGCAAACTCTTCTGCAAATGCGGGATCGGCGCATCAGCAGCGAAGGTGTTATTGTCATCAAAGCGCAGCGATTTCGCACTCAGGAGAAAAATCGTGAAGATGCGTTGCAGCGATTGAAAGTGATTTTACAGGGTACGACGGTCACTCAGAAACCACGCCGCGCAACACGGCCAAGCAAAGCCTCACAGAAAAAGAGAATGGACAGAAAAACCAAGCATAGTCGTACCAAAACGTTGCGCGGCAAAGTGACCGAGTGATGTCGTTTAACGGCAATATACTTTAATGATTATTTGAATGTGTTGCACAAAAACCGGCACTATCCACTTGTGGCTATCCTCGGCTAACGTTTTTTTTCACTACACAATTATCAAAAGAACTATATGATAGGCGCTTTTAATCAGGGGTAGTGACATGCTTGATAAAATTAGCCAGCAACAGGCGTGGCTGGCCACTTGCCCTAAAGGCCTGGAAGCACTACTAGCTGATGAGCTGTCGGCCCTTGGGGCTGAGCAGATTAAGCAAACGGTTGCTGCGGTACATTTCAGCGGTCCATTGGCGCTGGCTTATCGTGCCTGCCTTTGGTCGCGGCTGGCGAATCGTGTGTTATTGCCACTGACCCGATTCGAACTGCATAGTGCTGACGATATTTATAACCACTGTTTGGAGGTTCCCTGGGAGGAACATCTGTCAGCGGCGAATAGCATTATGGTTGATTTTATCGGTACCTCGAGACTGATTGATCACACCACTTTTGGTGCGCAGCGAGTTAAAGATTCGCTTGTTGACCGGATTCGTAAAGTCGAGGGCGAGCGTCCCAACGTGGATTTACACAATCCCGATCTGCGTATTCAGGCGCGACTGCATAAGGGTGTGCTCACTGTGTCGCTGGATCTATCTGGTGAAAGTCTGCACCGGCGCGGTTATCGTAGCGAGCAGAGCCGTACTTCCATCAAGGAAAATCTGGCGGCCGCACTATTGCTGCGATCCGGTTGGCCAGAACTGAGTAAGCAGGGATGCGCCCTGCTTGATCCGCTGTGTGGTGACGCGACGCTTTTGATTGAGGGAGCTATGCTGGCCGCAGATATAGCGCCTGGAACCTTACGTACCGAACATCATTACGGCTTTCTTGCCTGGAAGCAGCATGATAGCGAGTTGTGGGAAACCCTGGAAAAAGAAGCGCAAAAGAAGAAACAGGATGGTCTGGAAGCGTTACGATTGGATATTTGTGGTTACGAAGCCAACCCGAGAGTAGTGCAGCTGGCACTGCAAAATATACAGAATGCTGGGTTGGATGGACATATCCGAATCGCTCACAAACCATTACAACAATTCGGAAAACCGACTGCAGAAAAGGGTCTGCTGCTCACCAGCCCACCCTACTTTGAACGTCCCGGTGAGCAGAGAAACCTTGAGCCGCTTTATACAAAACTGGGTCAGGTATTACAGAAAAATTTCGACCATTGGCGAGCCGCGGTGTTCACCGGCAATACTGAGCTGGCGCGGGAAATGGACCTGTCGCCGAGTAAGCAATATAAGCTATTCAATGGCACAGTCCCTTGCAAACTGCTTATTTTCGATGATTTGCGTTCCAAATCTGCACTCATCGAACAGCGGCTGAAAACCGCACCACCAAAACAGGAATTGAGCGAAGGCGCTCAAATGTTGCTCAATCGGCTAAACAAAAATCAGCGTCGCCTCGCTAACTGGCTTAAGCAGTCTGATATCAGATGCTACCGTTTGTATGATGCCGATATACCCGAGTATGCGGTAGCCGTTGATCTCTATGGTGAGGCCTTGCATGTGCAGGAGTACGCGGCCCCCAACACCATTCCAGAAAACCAGGCGCGACAACGTTTTGCCGAAGTCAGGCAGGCGCTAAAAGCATACCGGCCTGGCGCACAGATTTTTTTTAAAGAGCGCCGAAAACAAAAAGGCAGCAATCAGTACAGCAAACAAATGGCGCTGAACTCGAAGGTGTTTACCGTACACGAGGGCCCGGCGGCACTGGAAGTGAATTTATCCGATTACCTCGATACTGGGCTGTTTATTGATCATCGACCTGTGCGGAATATGATCAGGCAAATGGCCAAAGGAAAACGCTTCCTGAATCTGTTTTGTTATACGGCAGCTGCGTCGATCCATGCTGCACTTGGTGGTGCTGAAAAAACCCTGAGTATTGACATGTCCAATACCTATCTGGACTGGGCGCGGCGGAATTTCGAGCTAAACGGCCTGAGTGAAAAACAAAACCCGCTGATGCGCGCCGATTGTCTGGAATGGCTGAAGCGTGGCATGGGCGAGTTTGACCTGATTTTTCTCGATCCACCGACCTTCTCTAACTCAAAAAAAATGCAGGCCGTGCTGGATGTGCAGCGCGACCATCCGGAAATGATTCGTGGCGCGATGCAAAAGCTTTCCGTAGGTGGCACCCTGCTTTTTTCCAATAATTTCCGCAAATTCAAGATGGATCCGGATATCAGCAAGGAGTTTGCTGTCAGCAATATCACTGAGCAGACTTTCGATCCAGATTTTCAAAGAAACCAGCGGATTCACAATGTGTGGAGAATTGAGCACCCTGCCAAGGAAGTATAAGGGGAGCATTTGATGCTAAACATACTGACTATCACCACACCGATCTATTGTCTAATTGCCGTTGGGTTTTTAGCCGTCCGTTGGGGAATGTTTGCAAGGGAGGATTCAGCCAGGCTCGGGAAGTTTGTCCTTTACTTTGCCTTGCCCGCCCTTCTTTTTAAAACGCTGTCGCAGCGGTCATTTGCAGAGATTTTTAATTTAAATTATCTGGCAGCGTACGGTGTTGGCTCGCTTTCCGTGTTTTTAGTGGCTTTCTTTCTTGGCCGCATGCGCCGCAAAGAGGGCAACCCTTTCCACGCATTGTGTGGCATGGGAATGGCATTTTCCAATACCGCGTTTATCGGATATCCGATCCTCTCCCAGTGGTTAGGACCGACGGCTGCCGTCGCATTAGCGCTATGCATGTTGGTCGAGACCCTGTTGTTATTACCATTAATGTTGGTGTTAGCGGAAAGCGAGCGGGATACCGGCACACAGAAGTGGCGAGTCGCATTTCGTTCGATACGCAACCTAACGAAAAATCCGCTAATTATTGCGATAGTGGCGGGGTTTGGTTTTTCTTTCCTCGGAATTCGATTGCCGGAACCGGTCTCTCGTCCAGTTGATATGCTCGCTGCAGCCTCCGTCCCAGTTGCCCTGTTTGTCATTGGTGGTTCATTAGTCGGCCTGAAAATTTGGGGAATGATGCGGGATGTCGCTATCGTAGCGGCGGGCAAACTGTTTATCCATCCGTTAGTCGTGGGGTTGATGTTGTGGCTGCTTCCGCCTATGGATCCGCTTTTTCGGACGGCGGCCCTCGGTTATGCCTGCATGCCCATGTTAGGCATTTATCCTATTCTGGCACAAAAGTATCGGCTTGAAGGATTCTGCGCAGCTGCTTTGCTGATGACTACGTGGCTTTCTTTTTTTACGATAAGTATTATTTTTTGGTTTATGAGAAATGTACTTCATT
>CBDUGR010000131.1:0-6484 GCA_965366515.1 uncultured Gammaproteobacteria bacterium
AAATGACTGTTAATCAGTGGGTCGCTGGTTCGAGCCCAGCTCGGGGAGCCATATAAAATAAAGGGTCGTGCAAATGCAGGCCCTTTTTTTATGCCTGTTTGGCATTCACTAAAGCCTCTATCCGGGGTTTCCTGGCAAATGCGGTTTGCCATACCATCCTGATTGGTTAATATAGTTAACTTCCGCTAAATCGAACAGCTAATTTGTAGGTGTCACGAGTGCAGGATTTTAAAGTTGTTTCCGCCTTTGCGGCTGCAGGTGATCAGCCCGCAGCGATTGATTCATTATATGAAGGTGTTGAGGCGGGTTTGGCCTATCAAACATTGCTTGGGGTGACCGGGTCAGGAAAGACTTTTACCATTGCGAATTTGATAGAGCGAACCCAGCGGCCGACTCTGGTGTTGGCGCCCAATAAAACTCTCGCGGCACAGTTATATGGTGAATTTAGAGAGTTTTTCCCGAATAACTCCGTAGAATATTTTGTATCCTATTACGATTATTATCAGCCTGAAGCTTATGTGCCAGCATCCGACACCTTTATTGAAAAAGATGCCTCGGTGAATGAACACATAGAGCAAATGCGCCTGTCCGCCACCAAAGCGTTGTTGGAAAGGCCGGACACCATTATTGTGGCAACGGTTTCTGCTATTTATGGATTAGGGGATCCTGGCGCCTATCTTAATATGGTGATTCATCTCGATCGTGGGGATCGTGTGGATCAGCGTTTCATACTGCGGCGTTTGGCCGAGCTACAGTACCGGCGCAATGATGTCGAGCTGCATAGAGCTTGCTATCGGGTACGTGGTGATGTGATTGATATCTATCCCGCGGAGTCAGAAAAAGATGCGGTTCGCGTCGTACTGTTCGACGATGAAATTGAGTCCATCAGCCTATTTGATCCACTGACCGGTGTGGTCGTTAAATCCGTGCCGCGCATTACTATATATCCGAAGACCCATTATGTAACACCTCGTGAACAGCTCTTGAAGGCCGTTGACTACATAAAAGAAGAGCTTAGAGAACGGCTGGAGCAACTGAGATCAGCTAATAAACTGGTTGAAGCGCAGCGTTTGGAGCAGCGTACCAACTTTGATACAGAAATGATTCTTGAATTGGGATACTGTACTGGCATAGAAAACTACTCGCGTTATCTATCGGGGCGACCCGAGGGAGAACCGCCACCTACACTTTTTGACTATCTGCCGGATAAGGCCTTACTGGTAGTGGATGAGTCCCATGTGACCGTTCCACAACTAGGTGCCATGTATAAGGGTGACAGGTCGAGAAAGCAAACACTAGTCGAATATGGCTTCCGCTTACCCTCTGCTCTGGATAACCGGCCGATGCGTTTTGAAGAGTGGGAGAACGCGTCCCCACAGACAATATTTGTTTCAGCAACCCCGAGTACTTATGAAACGGAGCGATCCGGGCAGGTTGTTGATCAAGTGGTTCGTCCCACGGGTCTGACTGATCCGCAAATCCAGGTGCGTCCCGCAACCACACAGGTCGACGACCTGCTATCTGAAATTAATAGCCGCGTTGGAGAGGGGGAGCGGGTTCTAGTGACCGTTTTAACCAAGCGAATGGCAGAGGACTTAACAGAGTATTATGCCGAACACGGTGTAAGAGTGCGGTACTTACATTCGGATATTGACACCGTAGAACGCGTAGAAATCATCAGGGATTTGCGAATCGGTGAGTTTGACGTGTTGGTGGGTATCAACCTGCTGCGAGAAGGGTTGGATATACCAGAGGCGTCGCTGGTGGCTATACTGGATGCGGATAAAGAGGGGTTTCTACGTTCAGAACGTTCGTTAATACAGACCATTGGTCGAGCGGCAAGGAATATAAACGGCACGGCCATTCTTTATGCAGACAGGGTGACGGGCTCCATGCAACGTGCCATGGAGGAAACCGAGAGGCGTCGCGACAAGCAGAATGCCTTCAACAAAGAGCACGGGATAACACCCAAGGGAATTAAAAAGTCGGTCGAGGATATTCTGGAAGGAGCCTTTACACCCGGTGTGAAATCTCGTCATTCATCCAGGCGGGTGGCAGAGAGGTCGCCGTCCTATGACATGGACTATCAAAAAATGTCACCGAAAGAGTTGGGTAAATGCATCTCCCGGCTAGAAGATAAAATGTATGAAGCCGCTAAAAATCTGGAATTTGAGCAGGCGGCCAGATATAGGGACGAAATTTCAGAAATTAATGCCGCGTTACTTGGGTGATTCATGGATCTGGTCTAAAGTTAGTGTCAGGCTTAGGCTTTGTTCCGGGTACTTCATGGAGCATTAGGTTAGATTAAAAAGGGAGTAATAAATTTTGAAAGTAATGGTCACCGGATCGGCAGGTTTTATTGGTGCAGCCTTATCCAGACGTTTGCTGGAACGAGGAGATGAAGTTGTCGGTGTTGATAATCTTAACGATTATTATGATGTTTCATTGAAAAAAACACGACTTCAGTCATTGCTGGCATTTGATACTTTCACGGACGAGCGTATCAATATTGAAGATCAATCGGCCATGGAGGCGGCATTCAAAAGACATCAGCCGCAACGTGTGGTAAATCTCGCAGCTCAGGCCGGTGTGCGCTATTCACTGGAAAACCCCCACGCTTACGTATCTTCGAATTTAGTGGGGTTTATGAATATATTGGAAGGCTGTCGTTATAATCAAGTCGAACATCTGGTTTATGCATCCAGCAGTTCTGTTTATGGTTCAAATACGAAAATGCCCTTTTCCGTAGCGGACAACGTTGACCATCCGGTAAGCCTTTACGCAGCAACCAAGAAAGCTAATGAACTGATGGCCCACACTTATAGCCACCTGTACCAGTTACCGACCGCCGGACTTAGGTTTTTTACCGTATATGGCCCCTGGGGAAGACCGGATATGGCGCTATTTATTTTTACTCGAAAGATCCTGGCCGGTGAGCCTATTGATGTATTCAATTATGGAAAGCATAGAAGGGATTTCACCTATATTGATGATATTGTGGAAGGGGTGATTCGCACGCTTGATCAGGTCGCAGAGCCCAACTTGGCGTGGAATGGTGATATGCCGGATTCAGCCACCAGCAGCTCTCCATACCGGCTCTATAATATTGGAAGTAACAATCCGATTGAATTAATGCGTTACATTGAAGTGCTGGAAGAGTGCCTGGGTCAGACCGCTGAAAAACGGCTATTGCCGATGCAGGCTGGTGATGTTCCCGCCACCTATGCCGATGTGGAAGCCTTGATTCAGGATGTTGGTTATAAGCCACAGACTCCAATAGAGCAGGGGATCGCGAATTTTGTGGACTGGTACAGAGACTTTTATCAGCAGTAATCGTTCTGCCTGACTGAGTAAAAATAAAGCTGCTTTTGTTTTGGATTTTTGCTTGAGCGAGCTGGCGACTGGTGGTATCGTACGCAGCTCGAATTAGGCGCGTAGCTCAGTTGGTTAGAGCACCACCTTGACATGGTGGGGGTCGTTGGTTCAACTCCAATCGCGCCTACCAATTCAAATCAATAACGCCGATTATTGTGAGCTCCTCCAGAAATGGAGGCGCTTTTTTACTTCACGAACACTGTTTTAGGCTCCGTCTAACAGTACCTGATGGGTATCTGCAGCCGCTCAATCTACAATCGAAATGTTCACTAAACGCTACTTTGATGCACAACCTATGCATCTCTGTTAGCTATGTCTCGAAGGTTGGCTATACTTACTTAATAAGTGGAAATATAAACAGGAATTCTCTATGACTGATACAAATTTGCAAGCTCTTTTCCAGGAGGTTCTTGATCGAGTGCTTCAGGAAGATTTTCGTCTGCCAAGCATGCCTGATGTGGCGATGAAGGTTCGGTCGGCGATATCGAAAGATAATGCGACCTGTAATTCTTTGACAGAAATTATAGCCAAAGATCCTGCCTTGACGGCCTATTTGATTCAGGCCGCATCAAGCCCGGTATATCGTAGGGCAGTTCCGCCCAAAACGCTGGCTGAGGTGGTTGGCGTGCTGGGCTTTTCGGCTACTAGCAGTCTTGTAATGGTTCACTCCACAAGAAATATGGTTGAGATAAAAGATGCAACCGCAAAGAAACTATTCCAACATACGTGGGATCGATTGGTCGTAAAAACAAGCGTTGCCAGCTTTCTTGCGCAGAAGTTGAAATACTTCCCGGTCGATGAAGTTCAGATGGCGATGCTGTTGACCGAAGTTGGATCTCTGTCAGTGCTTTCGGCAATGTTGGAAGCCTCAGACAGCCCTGATGCCGATATCTATTTTCAAATGTGTCGCGAGTACAGCAAAAGAATAGGCGTCGCGGTGTTGACCAAGTGGGAAGTGGATCAGACCATAATCAATGTTTTAAATGATTGCGGACAATGGGATAAGAGCTGGGAAGAAAATCTTGGCTTGCTCGATATTGCAAACCTTGCTTTGTATTACACGGTACTTTTGACAATAGAAAATCCATCGCTTCCAGAGCTGGAATCTCTGGCGGCATATCAGAAAATTCCTGAAGAAATGAGAGTCTGTTCGAAACCAAATTGGCTCGATTTAATTGTTGATAATGATGAGGAAATTCAAGCCATTATTAGCGCATTTAAGTAATATCAATATGGGGTTACTACTGAAAATAGCGAGGCAATGTTCAGGTGGGATAGATTAATTAGAGTTTTTAATGTTTTGAAATAAAAGAATAAAATCGGCTTTCACTTGTGGTTGGCTAACATACGGGTTGCGTCGAGCGGTCAAGCTGGACGCTCACCAATCTGATGCAAGAAAATAAAATTAACCTCCTTTTATATCTTTATATTTCTATTTTGTGAAATTCAAATTTTATGAAATTTGAAGTGCCATCAACCCTAATAGGGATGATGTGTATGCGATTGCTTGTTGGGCTGCAAAAATATAGAAACTATTAATGTTGGTGAGAAATTAAGATAACTGGGTATTGTTGTTGGGAAAGGTAACAATGTGATCAAATTATGACAAGCTTTTTTGAATCCATTAGAATGGAGATCAGACCCTTTTATTAAACCCTGATCAATGTTGAGCGATTGACGGCGTATCAGACCGCAAAAGATTAGATACATGTCACAGCAAGTACAGGAACAACTGGCGAGTCAAATTCATTTGGCACAGGTTAATGAAGCGAAGGCTATGAGCCTCGTTGAAGCCGCTGACTATAAACGAGAAATAAAAAAATTACTTGATCAGGAAGATGCTGTTCTAGTAGCCCATTATTACACGGATCCGATGTTGCAGGAGCTGGCCGAGGAGACGGGCGGTTGTGTTTCTGATTCACTGGAGATGGCGCGTTTTGGTAATCGCCACTCAGCATCTACGCTGGTGGTGGCCGGCGTTAAATTTATGGGTGAAACGGCGAAAATTCTAAATCCGGAAAAACGTGTGTTGATGCCGACACTGGAGGCAACCTGCTCACTGGATCTGGGTTGCCCGATCGAAGAGTTTGAGCCTTTTTGCGATCAGCATCCGGATCATACGGTGGTGGTTTATGCGAATACTTCAGCTGCAGTAAAGGCGCGTGCAGACTGGGTTGTGACCTCCAGTATTGCGCTTGATGTAGTGGAGCATTTGGTTGCGCAGGAAAAGAAAATAATCTGGGCACCCGATAAGCATTTAGGTAACTATATCCAGCATCAGACAGGTGCGAAAATGCTGATGTGGGACAGCGCCTGCATTGTGCATGAGGAGTTTAAGGCGAAGGGTGTGCTGGACCTGAAGGCGCTATACCCGGATGCGGGGGTGCTTGTGCACCCTGAATCGCCAGCTGCGGTTATCGATGTTGCGGATGCGGTGGGATCCACCAGTCAGCTGATTAAGGCAGCACAGGAATTGCCTCATAATATGTTCATTGTGGCTACTGATCGGGGTATTTTCTATAAGATGCATCAGATGGCACCACAGAAAACCTTTATCGATGCGCCGACTGGCGGAAAAGGGGCTACCTGCGTTAGCTGTGCCCACTGTCCCTGGATGGCGATGAATGGATTGGACAATCTTAAGCAGACGCTCGAGCAAGGGATAAATGAAGTATTGATCGATCCACAGCTCGGAGAGCGTGCAATGATACCGTTGCAGCGTATGCTAAGTTTTGCAGAGCAAATCAGGCAGCAAGATTCTGTTGTGGGTAAAGCCTAGCGGGTTGCTGAAAAGCTATTAATTACGCTCGCTCTGGCGTAGTAGCTCAACGCGCCCAGGGATAAAATAACTGTGTGTATGCGCCTAGAAATTCTTTAACTCCAGCGCATAATTCTGCACATCTCTTAATCGCTGGTCGATTTTGGCGGTGAGTTGATAATTTCCTCCTGCCTTTATACGGGCAAATTCAAGTTGCTCGGCGGCGCGGTCCATATTCCCTGTTAATATAAAATATTCTGCACGCGCCTGATGCACGCCCAATATGTTGCCACTGAGTCCGTGGATTTCGGCAAGCTCATACCAAATATTAGGGTCGTTTGGACGATTCTT
>CBDUGR010000132.1:0-6477 GCA_965366515.1 uncultured Gammaproteobacteria bacterium
GCTAATTCGACGTCATTTGGAATTGCCTGTCCATTTGTAATATAGGCCACCGGGAGCCGTTTTTCTACCAATAGACTTAATAGTTCGCCAATTCTTCCCCTCTCATCAAGTTTACTCAGGACACAGGCGTCAATATGGCTCTTCTCCACCAGTTTATAAGCCGCATTCAACACCGCTCCTTGACTGGTGCAGGGTAACACCAACAGCTTTTTCACACTCGCCTTAACCTGATCAATTTCATCCAATTGATTTCGACGATCTTCTGATAAAGTATTGAAACCGGCAGTATCTATAAAAACCATTGGTTTATGGCGTAACGAGCGCAGCACTTTATTCAAACTGGTATGCTCATCCACCAGACGCACCGGAACATCAATGATACGACCCAGTGTTTTGAGCTGTTCATAGGCGGCCAGCCGATAGCAATCCGTGGTCACCAGTGCCAGGTTGTCTTTACCATGGCGCAGCGCATATCGCACCGCCAGCTTCGCCATCGTGGTAGTTTTACCCGCACCCGTAGGGCCCAGCAACGCGACCACTCCCTGATTAAAACATCTTTCATCAACCACCTTAAGCTGATGATTTAGCTCCGCAAGTGCTCCGCTCCAACTCTCGTCGATTGTTGCATATGCTGGCATTCTTCGAATGATGGACAGGGCCACCGCCGAACTGAGCCCGTGCTGTTCCAACCTTTTCAAAATAGACGCTTCGGTGGGATTTCTGGCACTCCAGCTTTCCTGTTTGATATGATCCATCTGATCCTTGAGCAACAATCTGAGATTTTCTATTTCCGAGCGCATGGCCGCCATGAGTTCATGATCGACAGTATCAACAGCCCGGTGTTGCGTATGTTGATTCAACAACTGCTGGAACACCGAATCCAACTGATCCTGTGGTTTCTCATCCTCCAACACAGAATTTCCTTGCGTCTCTGCCTCGGCTTTCAGATCCTCGGACTGCGCCTGTGCAGCAATCGCTGACAAGGCTTCGGTCTCGTCATACTCCAGTGTGGATAATATCTCTATACCCTCGGGAATCCGTTTACTGGATAAAATCACCGCATCAGGCCCCAGATCATCACGCACCAACTTCAAACCTTGGCGCATATCTTCAGCAACATAGCGTTTTACCTTCATAGGGTTACTCTCCGTTCTCATGATCTACTCCTAATTCCGACCGACAGTCGCCACAATCGTAACTTGACGGTTATCGGGAATCTCCTGGTAAGACAGTACTTGTACATTCTGCAGCCCAAAGCGCACAAAACGCGCCATTAGCGGGCGGATAGGTGCGGCCACCAGCAACACCGGTGGTTTACCCAACAATTCCTGTTTTTCGGCAGCCTGGGTTAGCGAGGTCTGCAGGCGTTCTGCCATGCTTGGCTCCAGTACGGCGGACTCCTCGCTTACATCGCCCAATTGCTGAGCCTGCTGAACCGACTTCATCAGTAACTGTTCAAGTGCGGGATCAAGCGTAATAACTTCCAGCATCGGCTGGTTGCCTACAATGCCATGCACGATGGAGCGGGCCAATGCAATTCGCACTACCGCAGTCAACATACCGGTATCCTGGCTCTTCGGCGCCACCTCCGCGATCGCTTCCGCAATGGTTCGAATATCCCGAATCGCTACCTGCTCCATTAACAGATTCTGTAATACTTTCAAAAACACACTATGGGGAATCATGCCTGGCACCAGGTCTTCAGCCAATTTGGGAGAACTCTTGCTCAACACATCCATCAAACGCTGAACTTCTTCGTGGCCCAGGAGTTCGTGAGCATGCTTCTGCATTATCTGATTAAGGTGTGTGGCAATGACTGTACTTGCATCGACCACGGTATACCCCAAAGTCTGTGCCTGATCCTTCTGCCCTTCTTCAATCCATACTGCATCCAAACCAAACGCGGGATCCTTACCCGCCACTCCCTGTAAAGTGCCAAAAACCTGACCCGGATTAATAGCCAGTTCACGGTCGGGATAGATATCTGCTTCTGCCAGCGCAACGCCCATCAGGGTGATACGATAACAGTTTGGAGCCAAATCAAGGTTATCCCTGATATGCACCGTTGGCATGAGAAAACCAAGATCCTGTGAAAGCTTGCGACGGATACCTTTAATACGGCCCAGCAGCTGACCACCCTGTGTTTTGTCGACCAAGGGTATCAACCGATAACCCACCTCCAAGCCAATCATATCCACCGGCATCACATCATCCCAGCTCAGCTCCTGAGTCTCCGTCGCAGGTTGTGCTAACTGAGCTATCTGACTCTGCTCTTCCTCTACCTGCACTTTCTTCTGCTGCTGGATGCGAACAATCCAGTAGGCTCCTGCTCCCGCCATCGCCGCGAGCCCTAAAAATGCGACATGGGGCATACCTGGAATCAGGCCCATGGTTGCCAGTATTACAGCCGCCACCGTCAGGGCTTTTGGTGAGGTGAACATCTGACTGGTAATTTGCTTCGACATTTCATGCTCGGTATTGACCCGAGTCACTATGATTGCAGCCGCTGTTGATAACAGCAGCGCCGGAATTTGCGCAACCAGGCCGTCACCAATGGTTAGCAGCGAGTAATAGCGGATAGCTGTGCCAAAATCTAAACCATGCTGAGCCATCCCTATACTGAGTCCACCAATAATATTGATAACCAGAATCAATAGGCCCGCCACCGCATCACCACGAACAAACTTACTGGCACCGTCCATCGCCCCGTAAAAATCAGCTTCCCGGGCAACTTCGACACGACGCTCCTTAGCCTCATCCTGGTTGATCAGACCAGCATTCAAATCCGCATCGATCGCCATCTGTTTACCCGGCATCGAATCGAGAGTAAAGCGAGCGGTAACCTCTGATATGCGGCCGGCACCCTTGGTGACAACCACGAAGTTGATAATGATCAGTATCAGGAATACCACCAAACCCACAACGTAGTTACCGCCGATCACTACGGAACCAAAGGCCTCAATGACCTTACCCGCCGCATCACCTCCCTCATGTCCGCGCAACAATACGACACGAGTAGAGGCGACGTTAAGAGCCAAGCGCAGCAAAGTGGAGACAAGCAGCACCGTGGGAAATACCGCAAAGTCCAGAGGTCTTAATGAATAAACACCTACCAGCAAAACCACCAGTGCCAGCGTAATGTTAAAGGAAAATGCAACATCCAGCAGAAAGGGAGGCACCGGTAACGTCATCATGCCCAGCACGACCAACAGCAGCAACGGAATCAGGAAATTGCCCTGTGCGACAATTCTTATATTATGGAAAACAGCCGTCTGGTTCATGCAACTCCAATTGAAATGCTCTGCCGATAAAGATGAATATCCTGCGCATCAAAAAATTGACGCTTTTATATCCAATCTTAATCCTTGCAAAATTCCGTCCACTTTTGCGACTTCCCAAACATTTTATTGGTTATTGATTGCTACTGGCATGCTCATAAGGGTTAATATAAGCTTGCGCCTGATACGATAAATTTGATGGCAGTTTGCTGGCGCGCTCGACACGGAAACCAATCAACCTTGACCACACTAGCGACCACACTTGAATTAAAACAAAATACGGTACAGGTATGGCATATTCCGCTAACACTCGACCGGTCCTCCGTCTCCGCGCTTTATAAACAGCTTGATCAGGAAGAAAAAGCGAGGGCTGACAAATTTCATCACACGAACTCAAAGCAGCGTTATATAGCTGTCCACTATGCTGTGCGCAGCATTCTCGCTGGCCATCTTCAATTGGCCCCGGCGAATTTAAAGCTGACAACTACCGGCTTTAACAAACCAGTTTTAAAACCTGGCGAATACAGTTCTGACATTCGGTTTAATCTAACCCACTGCGCAAAATTAGCGCTATTAGCGATAACTCTAGACCATGACGTGGGGATTGATTTGGAGCACATGAGCATCCATAGAAAAATTGCCCCTTTAACTCAGCGCTATTTTTCTGACAATACGGTCTCAGCCATCGAGAAATTGAGCGGAACATCCCAAAAAGCAGCTTTTCTGCGTGCCTGGACGCAGTTTGAGGCATTCAAGAAAGCACAGGGAACAGGTCTGCGCGGAGGGGATGAAAAATTGGAGTTTGCATTGGAAGATTTTGCAGCGGATCAATTCAGGCCACTGTTGTTAAAAAGCAAACCCGATAACTGGGTGGTAGCTAATTTGGCAACAGGCCCGGAATGGGTCGGTGCGCTGGTGCTCGATAGTAATGACCTGAGCGTTCAAATAGAAAACTGTGACTATCCGCCAATCATATCGAGGTGAGCACTTTTTTGCATACCCTTCACCCTCTCTTCCTGTCAATTGGTCTACTCATTTGCAGCAATCTGTTCATGACATTTGCCTGGTACGCCCACCTAAAAGAGCTTAACCACAAACCATGGATAATTGCCGCTATCGTGAGCTGGGGCATCGCATTATTCGAATACTTATTGCAAGTCCCCGCCAATCGCATTGGCTATACCGTACTTAATATTGGACAGCTCAAAATTCTTCAGGAGGTCATAACGCTGACAGTGTTTGTGCCCTTTTCCGTTATATACATGAAAGAACCCCTAAAGCTCGATTATTTGTGGGCCGGCCTTTGCCTGGTCGGCGCGGTTTACTTTATGTTCAGAAAGGAACTGTTCTAGGGCCTGTTAATACTAATTTGATTGCCACTGTTGATTAAACTCTAGCTATATTAACTAATTCCCGTCTAAGAATTTTGCCGACTGGAGATTTTGGCAGGGCATCCAATATTTTAATCTCGCTGGGTACCTTATAGGCCGCCAGGTTTTCCTTACATAATTGCTCAACCAACTGAAGCTCCAGGTTAGCATCGCCCGTCACGATAAATAAAGTGACTGCTTCTCCTGTTTTTTCATTCGGTACCCCCACCGCACAGCACTCCATCACCTGTGGCATCTTGTCGACCAAAGACTCTATTTCACTGGGATAGACATTAAACCCGGAGACCAGTACAAGATCCTTTTTCCGGTCCACCAGGCTAATAACTCCGTCTTCCCGAATCACCGCTATATCGCCAGTACAAAGCCAACCTTCAGCGGATAAAACTTCTTCCGTAGCTTGAGGTTGGTTCCAGTACCCCAGCATGATCGGCTTACCACGCAAGCATAGTTCACCAGCCTGCCCGGCTTCCAACTCATTTCCATCATCGTCGATAACCTTGACCTCAATCCCCTTCATTGGCTTCCCGATCGAGCCCAAATGATAACTTTCCGGAGTATTAATGATGACTCCAGCTGAAGACTCTGTTAGCCCATAACCTTCGTACACTTTGCAACCTGTAACCTGATGCCATCGATTTGCAACGCTATGCGTCAACGGCATTCCGCCGGAAAGCGTGAATTTCAAATGACTAAAATCGAGCTCGCAAAATAGGTCACTCTGGCACAGGCTAACGAACAAGGTATTCAGCCCTATAAAAAAGGTAAAGGGTACAGCTTTTAGTTCTTCCACAAATTTCGGAATATCCCAGGGTTCTGGAATCAAAACATTGTGCACACCGTAGGTTATTCCAATCACCATATGGCCAACAAATGCATAGACGTGATACAGCGGCAGAGGCGCCACAAATATCTCTTCTCCTGGCTCCAGAAAATCTAATGTTTCCCATAGCAGTGAAGCACTTGATTTCAGATTTTGATGGCTGAGAATGGCCGCCTTCGGTTGCCCTGTCGTCCCGCCCGTATACTGTAAAAGCGCACAATCATCGGGCAACTTATGAACATCAGATAGTTTTAGATTTGCTCCTTCCGCTATCGCTTGCTCCATGGTGACCAGGGAAGAAACCGCACATGTTGAAAAATTCTTGGCAGGGCTCACGACAATTACGTGCTCAATCGAAGTCTGTCCGATTAGCGGTTTAACGAGTGGTAATAATTCAGCCAGAACCACGATAGCTTTTACACCGGAATCACAAAACTGATGAATCAACTCTCTCGCGGTGTATCTAGGATTGGTATTCACAACAACCATTCCAGCCCGCAGAATACCCCAACCAGCCACAGGATATTCAATCAGATTGGGAAGCTGAACAGCCACCCGATCCCCAGGCTGCAAATCTGTAACCTGCTGCAGATAGGCCGCCAGATTACGCGTCGCAACCTCAAGTTCACGATAACTAAGCATCTGGCTCCTGCAGGTAAAAGCCGTTTTATCGCCATATCGCAAACAACTTTGCTCAAATAACTGAAGCAAATTATCTTGTGTCATCTCTTGCCTTGAACCCACCTCATCTCTCCTTAAATGAATGTGCACTGTCCCAAATTGGTAGGATACATGCCCGGTTTCCTCTGTTTCGAAATGATTAACTATTCCTGCCTAATGCAAAGCAAAACTGTCAGCATCGATTTCCATAAGATTGTCCGCATCTATATCCTGAACGTGTACCAATAAAGATCGAGTTTGCCACAGAATCGCAACTATGACCTGCACTACTACCTATAAATATATTTTCTTCTCCGTCTTCTGCACC
>CBDUGR010000133.1:0-6468 GCA_965366515.1 uncultured Gammaproteobacteria bacterium
AGCCGTTCGCTAATCCCGGAGCCTCTTAACAGGCTCAAAGATGAGCGCCGAGTTCATTTCCCACAGAAGGACTCGGCGCTTATTTTACGGTAATCCTCGGAAAAAATGCCCTTCCTGGTCTCGCTTATTAACCTAGCCCGGAATGTTTCAGTAACGCATCAATCTTCGGTTCGCGGCCACGGAATTTGACAAACAGCTCCATGGGCTCATAAACACCGCCTTGCGAGAGTATAATTGCCAGGAAAGATTGGCCAGTCTCCGTATTAAACACCCCCTCCTCCTCAAACCGTGAAAATGCATCGGCCGCGAGCACTTCCGCCCACTTATAGCTATAGTATCCCGCCGCATAGCCGCCCGCGAAAATGTGGCTAAAGCCATGCTGAAATCGATTAAAATCAGCGGTTGGCACCACTGAAACCTCTGCTCGCACCTCGTCCAGAACCGCTTGGACCGCGCGTGGCGAAGCCGGATCAAATTCAAGATGTAATTTAAAATCAAACAGCGCAAACTCCAGCTGGCGCACCATCTGCATCGCAGCCTGAAAATTCTTAGCATCCAACAATTTATCCAGCATCGCCTGCGGTAATTTTTCACCCGTCTGGAAATGACCGGAAATCAACTCGATCCCTTCAGGCTCCCAACACCAGTTTTCCAGAAACTGGCTGGGCAGCTCTACCGCATCCCAGGGAACACCATTAATGCCGGAAACGCCAGCGACATCTACCAGCGTCAGCAAATGGTGCAGACCATGGCCGAACTCATGAAACAATGTGGTCACTTCGTTGTGGGTCAACAGTGCCGGATCACCGCCGACCGGGCCATTAAAATTGCAGGTCAGATAGGCCACCGGCAGCTGTAATGTTCCATCCGCCAAGCATCTGCGTACCCGGCATTCATCCATCCAGGCACCACCACGCTTATCATTACGGGCATAAAGGTCCAGATAAAATTGACCTAAAAGCTTATCGCCCAAACTAATTTGATAGAAAAGCACATCGGGGTGCCAAGTATTCACGCCTTTCTGCTCTTCTATTCGGATGCCATACAGCCGACCTACCACCTCAAACATCCCTTCGATTACCTGATTAGCTGGGAAATAGGGTCGTAACTCTTCCTGTGAGAGGGTGTAGCGCTTCTGTCTTAATTTTTCTGCATAGAAGCCCACGTCCCAGGCGTTTAAAGCTTCCACACCAAATTCCTTTTGAGCAAATTGCTGCAACTCCGTATATTCCTGTTTTGCCGCAGACACCGTTTTCTCAGAGAGATCATTCAAAAAAGCGATTACCTGCTCCGGTGATTTGGCCATTTTTGTGGCCAGTGAATAGTGCGCATAGCTTTCAAACCCCAGCAGTTGCGCCAACTCATGGCGCAGCGCCAGTTTTTCATTGATCAGATCCGAGTTATCCCATTTGCCAGCATACGGACCGATCTCCGATGCCCGCGTGACGTAGGCATGGTAAACCTCCTCTCTTAAGGCTCCATTTTCACAATAGGTGAGAATCGGGAAATAACAGGGAAACTCCAGGGTGATCAGATATCCCTGCTCCCCTTTGGCCTGCGCTCCCTGTTGCATCGCCGCCAGTGCGGACTCCGGAACCCCTGGCAACTCGTCAACGTTATCGATCAGCCTGGTCCAGGCTTGCGTGGCGTCCAGCACATTTTCCGAGAACTTGCTGGACAGTTCTGACAACCTTTTTTTAATCTCAGCATAGCGCTGCTTTTTAGCCTCAGGCAGTGAAACCCCTGCCAGACGAAAATCACGCAGAGTATTTTCAATATGCTTGCGTTGCGCATCGCTCAGTTGCTTAAAGCTATCGCCGTCGGCAATTGATTGATAGGCCTGATGTAACTCAGCGCTCTGAGCCAGCTCTGTTGAGTATTCTGATAGCAGCGGCAAACAGGCGTTGTAGGCTTCTCGCAGCTCTCTGGAGTTGACTACCGCATTCATATGGCTAACCGGCGACCAGGCCTGACTAAGCCGGTCATTCAGCTCCTCAATAGGCGCCGCCAGATTATCCCAGCTAAAATGATGGTTATCGGACAACAACGCTTTGATGCGGGATTTGTTGTCCACAATAATTTGTTCGACTGCGGGCTGGATGCAGTCAGTATCAATCTGATCAAAAGGGGGCAGGGCAGTGGCCTGTAACAATGGATTTGTCATCTTTTCATTCTCTACAGCTAAAATTCATTCTTAATTGTGCCGCAATTTGCTAAATTGTCATTAGATTTTTATTTGTTCAATATTATCGGAAATATCCCATGCCTCTGCGAACCTATCAAGGAATTACTCCCACACTTGGAAAGAATGTTTATGTTGACGAAACCTCTCTGGTGTTGGGTGACGTCGTTCTGGGCGACCAGACATCTGTCTGGCCACTCACGGTCATCCGTGGCGACGACAACTATATTCGAATCGGCGCACGAACCAACATTCAGGATGGCTGCGTACTGCATATTACTCATGCGGGGAAATTTAACCCCGATGGCTACCCGCTGATCCTGGGCGATGACATTACTGTGGGTCATAGCGTAACGCTGCACGGTTGTACGCTGAAAAATCGTATCCTGGTAGGTATGGGCGCAATCGTCATGGATGGTGCTTTGGTCAACTCTGACGTGGTGATCGGTGCCGGCAGCATGGTGACACCGGGAAAAGAGCTGGAAAGCGGTTTCCTGTACATGGGCAGCCCGGCGAAGAAAGTCCGCCCTCTCACCGAACAGGAGATGGGATTTTTCACCTATAGCGCTCAGCATTACGTCGAACTGAAAGATCGACATCTTAAGAACGCTGAATAGTACTCGCCTGACGATAGGATATTAGGCCAATTTGGATAGCTTTTAGCAGGAGAGACTGCTCATGCTCAACACACCGCTTATCTCATATTCGACAACAGGCGGGCTGTAGAAGCATCCCTGCATAGCATCACAACCGCTGACTCTTTCGCTACCAAGCCAGCGGTACGACTTGACCATTCAACTCTTTTGCGGCACCCGAACAAATGAACAGAGTCAACTGTGCCAATGGATTTTGATCATCCATCGCTTTATCGCAAACCATGTCCACCTGCACAGCAATAGTTCCTGCTGGTGAAGAGATCTTACTCAAGCGCTGCAGTCCTGCGCCAATCTCTTTGCTAACCCCGGGGCAGATAATATTGCAGGTAATGTCAGGGTGGTTCAGCTCTTCAGAAACCGCCTTGGTCAGACCCAGCAACCCATACTTCGCAGAACTGAAGGCTACTTTCAAAGGTGATGTCTCAAGCGCCTGAGCGGGAGCTATATTAATAATTCGCCCCCACCCGGCGCCTCTCATTTTCGGTAACACCCGCTGAATTAAATGGAACGCAGAGGAAAGATTGAGCGCCAGACTCTCATCCCAGATCTCCTCTGTATGGTCTATCAGCGGCACAGGGTGATGATGGCTGGCATTGTTTATCAGAATATCTATTTTGCCTAACTGTTTTAGCGTCCCCGCCACCAGTGCCTCAACTCCCTTTACTGTGCTCAGGTCAGCAGCCAGATAACATACCTTCGCATGGTGTTCTTTAGCGAGCTGCGCACACTGCTCATTGACTACGCGCAAATCACCCGGCCCGCTCAGCATTAGATTACAGCCGCCGGAGGCAAGCGCCTTTGCCATGGCAAGACCCACACCGCTGGTTGCACCTGTGACTAACGCATTTCTTCCCTTAAGTGCTGGATCGTACACCGCTTAGCTCCTCACTTAGCTATTGGTATCAACAGCTTGAGCTGCCTATTCGCCCTGCAAAGTGGCCAGAATCCGACGACTTCCACCATGATTTCGATGCTCACCCAGATAGATACCCTGCCAGGTTCCCAGACAGAGCTGACCGTTACTGACCGGCACACTGATACTTGAGCCCAGCAGAGCGCTTTTAATGTGAGCGGGCATATCATCTGAGCCTTCCAGAGTATGCCGGTAATGGGGCGCATTTTCGGGAACCATTTGGTTCAGGTGCGCCTCCATATCTGTGCGAACCGTGTAGTCCGCGTTCTCGTTGATACTCAGTGACGCAGAGGTATGTTGGACAAAAAAGTGTGCCAACCCGACACATACCGATTCAAGCTCCGGTAACTGAGCGAGCAGTTCCTCCGTGATCAGATGAAACCCTCTTTTTTTTGGGGCGATGACCAATAGCTTTTGTTGCCACATTAACTCTTTACCCATGCTCGACTGGCTAGTAGGGTTTTGATGATATAATGCCTGTCACTAATAATCATTAAAAGAGAAGTCTGCCGCTTTATGGCCCGCCCCACTGATAAGCCAATTCATCGTATTAAAACCGGTTTTTTTGAACGCCGCATAGAGTTGGCCAAGGCTGGTTTTATCAGCGGCTCCAGAATGTTGACCCATTCAGCTTCGAATCTTTGGGCCACACCGGAACAGCGCAAAGCCAATAATCAAAAAATGCTCAAAGAACAGGCGCTTTACCTGGTATCCGAACTGGGCAAGCTCAAGGGAAGTGTGGTTAAGGTAGGCCAGATGATGGCCATGTATGGCGATTATTTTTTACCTAAAGAGGTCACGGATGCGCTACACAGTCTGGAGGATAGCACCGCAGAACTAGCCTGGCCAGCGATTCAGCGACAACTTCGCTCTGAATTGGGGCAGGCGAAACTCGACCTGCTGGAGATCGAGGAAAAACCTATCGCAGCGGCTTCTCTTGGTCAGGTTCACCGTGCCCGTCGCATCAAAGATGGTCGGCAGCTCTGTATTAAAGTGCAATACCCCGGCGTCGCAAAATCAATTGACTCGGACTTTAACGCCATTATTCAGCTACTGACACTGGCGCAGATGGTGACCTCCAAACAGGCGCTTGATCAGTGGTTCAAGGAAGCACGGGCGATGATGCACCAGGAGGTCGACTATCTAAAGGAAGCGCATCATACCCGGTTTGCCGCGCAGATGCTTGCCGGGGATGAGCGCTATATTGTGCCGGAGGTCTTTACCGAGTTTTCCACCCGCTCAGTGCTGACCACCAGTTTTGAACCGGGCCTGGTAGTCAGTGATGAGCAAGTACTTGCCCTGCCTTTATCCAGACGCAATCATTTGGCGAAGGCCTCATTGGATCTTTTTCTAAGCGAAGTGTTTGATTGGGGCGAAATGCAAACCGACCCCAACTTTGGCAACTACCGGATACGGCCAGGTGACGCAAAACAACCAGACCGGCTGGTACTGCTGGATTTTGGCGCGATGAAACGATTTCCGAAACAGTTCCTTGATCCGTTCCGTAACATGGTCAGTGCTGCACATCATCAACAGCGCCAGACCTTTATTAAGTACGCTATTGAGCTGGAGTTTATGCGTGCGGATCACCCCGAAGAGGTGCTGCAGAACTTTGCGGACGTGGCGATGGAGATCATCGAGCCTCTGGCCAGGAATAACGCAAATGTACCGGATTTCGCCCTGAGCGAGAAGGGCGAATACCGCTGGGCAGAAAGCAACCTTCCCCGGCGCGTGGCAAAAAAAGCCTCCCAGGCCTCGCTCTCCAAGTATTTCGCACTACCCCCAAAGAGTTTATGTTCATGAACCGCAAACTGATCGGAGTTTACAGCTTTATCAAAACACTGAGGGCCGAGTTTAACGGGGGCACAATCCTGAGCAAATACCTCGACTGACTCTAGCGGGGTGTTTATAGATAACCTCGCATAAATTGTTTGGCTTAGATCAGGAGAATTGTGACAGTGGGGAGCAGTCCAGTATATGTTTTGTTAGCTTACGCAATTTATTTATTGTTTCGAAAGTATGCTTTATTACCAACCAACAGTTAACCAAGAAAATGCGCACGAATAAAATTTGAGTGTTAAACACTAATGAATATAGATAACGAAGTTCGAAAACATCTCATTGATTTTTTAAATAGGGTATTGGATCAAAGCTATACCAGAAATGAATGGGAAAATTTCTCATTTAGTATTTATCAAAATGATGTACTAGAGAAGATTAGAAGGGAGGTTATTCATACAATATCTAACAATTTGGAGCCTTATGGTTTTAAAATGAAAACCGTGAGTAAAGAAACCAGAGATTCAATTCAAGCAATAATAAATGAACTTGATAGAATCAGCATTCAGCCAGCTTAGACAGCCCGCCAGCAGGCTGGCTCGACCCCAAAAGCTTTGCTTTTTTCGGTAGGGCGCGAACTGTATTTAGTCTAAAACGGAAATTTAATGTCAACCAAGAGAAACACTTTTCATGGCAAACAAAGAATTTATTCGTCAGCGAATTCGTATTTATGCGGATAAAGATTTTGACCCGGCTGTTGATGCGCAGGTGGAGGAGGCTTTACGTTCTAGATTCAACATCCACTTGCCGCAAAGAACATCGATGAATGAATCTCTAGCGTCAGCAACAAGCGATCATGAAATTATTGGCCTCATATTACAGTAGGGGCTGTCCTAGATAACAGATTTTATCTAGGATGGTTGGATGAGAAAAAGTAG
>CBDUGR010000134.1:0-6462 GCA_965366515.1 uncultured Gammaproteobacteria bacterium
ATTACTGTATCCGCCGAGTGTGGTTTGATAACCAGGAATTCCGTGAAATTGAACCTGGCCCCTTTGATCAATTAGTGATGAAGCGTGGGCTTTTACATGAAAAAAAGGTTTTGGAGACGCTAGCAGAGCAACACAGAGTTAGCATTGCAAGGGATCAGGAGGACACCCAACGTCTGATGGCATGTGGAACTGAGGTTATTTATCAGGCACAACTATACAATGAACAGCTTGGTCTGATTGGTTTTCCCGACTTTCTCATCCTTCATGAATCGGGAGAATATCGGGCCGCTGACGCCAAGCTTGCTTTAAGCAGTGCCAAAAAAGCAATCCAGATTCAGTTAGGCTGTTACCGCCGCTTACTGGCAAACAACCAACCTGCCATTGTTTTTCTGGGCGATGGCCATCAAGAAGAGATCTCTGATGAAACCGATTCATTAACCTCCCGTTTTATCCAGGAAATGAATGAATTACTGCATCTGTCATCTCCTCCCGCAGTGAATTACAGCCACAGCCGCTGCAAAGCCTGCCCCTACTATTCACAATGTCGACCTGATTTTGAGAGCGAGGGTAATTTATCCCTGGTCTACGGCATTGATGGCCGCTCCCTTCCAGGGCTGCATGCACAAGGCATTACTCGCATCGAACAGCTGGCCGCCGCCGATCCAGAGGACATTAAGGATGTACCCTATCTGAAAGGTGCCGACAAAAAAGTACGCGCGGTGCTTCAAGCCAAAGCAAGAATGACCGGCGAGCTTTATCAAATTAAACCGCTACCAATCGCCCCAGAAAAGTCCGAGACCTGGGTGCACTTCGATATTGAAGACAACCCTTTAACACCCGATGGCAACAAACATGTCTATCTGTGGGGGTTTTTGGTACCAGAGTATTCATCACATAACTTTGAATACGTCTGGACAGATAATCAGGATCAAGATTTTGAGGGCTGGCAAAAATTCCTTTTGTTGGTTGCAAGTTACCGGTCAAAATATACAAATCTAAAGCTGATCCATTTCTCGCGCCATGAGAGAACCACAATTGCCCAGTATGCTGATCGCTATGACATGCATAAAGACGCGACGGTTCAATGGCTATTATCGGAAGATGGGCCGCTACTGGATTTACAAATTCCGGTTAAGGCGTGTTTGGTATTACCTCTGGATGGCTATGACCTGAAAAGCATCTGCAAACACCCTGAGCTGGTTAACTTTCAATGGCAGGATGATGACTCTGGCTCACAATGGTCTGTCGTTCAGTTCAATGCCTTCCTTGAAACCACAGACAGCGCCTCGAAGGCATCGCTAAAACAGGCCATACTGGGTTATAACCGTGATGATGTGATGGCAACCCGAAAACTGGAGGAGTGGCTGCGCAAGCTTTAAACTGAAAATGCAACTTGCCCGTGTGGTAACCGAAGATCTTTGGCTAACCAGCAGAAATGATTTTAGTGACAGCAATGGCAGGTATGGAATGAAAGAAGCGCTAACCCCTGCCTACTTCACATGTACCACACCTGTCATTTTGGGGTGTGGGCCGCAGCGGTAGGGAAAAGTTCCCACCTCATCGAAAGTACGCTCGAAAACTTCATCCGGCCAAAAATACTCACCATCCTTTTCGCCCAGCTGCTCAAACCAGACACTGTGGTACTGGCGCTTTTCATTGTTAACCCAGCGGATTGTGTCGCCTTTATTGATGGTTATCTCCTGCGGGATATACTCCTTTTTTAAAATCTCCACCTCAACGGTAGCGGCGCAGGCTACCCCGCTTGCAGAGACAAGCAGGGCGATCAAACCAATCTGACAAACTTTTAACTTCATAAGATCAAGATGTTTCATCACCCTCACCCCACAAGCGATCAGTTCTGTACAGCGTTAATTTCGGCCTCATTGTTATCAAATCCCAGCTTATAACCCAAGGATACATGGTGGAATCGGGCGCTACTGTAATCATCATGTATCGCAAAACCAAAATTGTAAGTCTGATCCAACGCCAGCTCTATGTCATCTGCGCTACCTGACTTTAATGGCCGTGTGATCTCAACGACCCATTGGTCACCCTGCTTGCTGGCATTAAACTCGCTTGCAGACTGCTCATCCATTACCCGGTCGGCTAGAATCGCACCATCTTCCGTTTTTGCTTCACCCGCTTTGTAGCGGATAATGTCCATGTAGTGTCCGGCATCGTATTCGCTCTGTATTTCATCTTCGCCTTTACGTTTATCCCATCCACCAAGCGGTTTGTTATTCCGACCACGAAGTTCAATTTTAGTGCGACTTTCGGTCAGATATTTGGTCACATCCTGCCCTTCTGGAGCAAATGGCATACTGTTAAGGTCCGCATGACAGGTCCCCCAGCAACCAGCACGATCTGCATATTCAACTTCATCAGTAGCCAGCATTAACGCCAACTTCATGGAGTTGTCCGGATCCATTTTACCACCTTCGACAAACGGCACAGGCGCATGCTCGGCATCTGCCCATTGGAACCGCAGATAGAGGTTGTCCGCATCATGCATCGCTTGAACGGATACGGGAATGCTGCCACGTTTGCCTGGTATCACTGTGGACTCCAGCTTCTCACCGGTAACAATTTTTTGTCCCATGTCTGCGGTTTCTTCATCATGACAATCAAAGCAGCGGTCACCTGTTTTAAATGCCCGCTTACCTCCATGCTTACTGCCCAGCACCCACTCCATGGAACTCTCGCCAGGATAAAAAACAACAATCTCACGCGCTGGTGCGGCGCTCCAGTTCAAGGTGGAATTGCTCACTATCGCCGTTGCCAAGGGAGCTGACTCGACAACCGGTTCACCTGCCACGGTACTAGCCTCTGCGCCAGCTGTCACTTCATTGCCAGCTTGCTTTTTGGCTTCTTTTTCAGCTGCCTGCTTTTCCAGAAACTCAACCCACTGAGGCGGTAGTTCCATGGTTCGACTAGGATCTGGTTTAGTCAATATATCAACTTCTTCATCCGTTAATTGTTCATGAACGGCTTTATGTGCAATCCCCTTATGGCAGTCAATACAGGTATTGCCATCCCTCATTGCGTTCATATGCTGTTTTCTTGCACGGGGTTTTTGTGTTTCCGGTGTCATCGTTTTGAAATCATGACAATTACGGCACTCTCGGGAATTGCTCCCCTTCATATCGTGCCATACATTTTTCGCCAGTTTTAGACGCTTATTATCGAATTTCTCAGGAGTGTTAATGCTCCCCAGCGCCTTATGTAACAGCTCGTTAGATGCTTTTATTTTACGCACAAATTTATGCACCCAAGGATCAGGTACGTGGCAATCTGAACAGGTCGCCCTTACACCGCTGCGATTGGTATAGTGAATGGTCTCCTTGTACTCCTGATAAACATTTTCTTCCATCTCGTGGCAACTGATACAGAACCCCAGCGTATTGGTTGCTTCCATCGCGGTATTAAAACCACCCCAGAAGATCACACCGGCCAGCATAAAAATCAAAGCTGTACCAATTGATGTACCCAGTATCAACTTGTTGGACATCAGGCTCTTTAGTTTCCGTGCTGTTCCCATGGAGGGACTCCCCAAAATCGTAGAAAATATTTCTCTTCAAATATGTGTTAAAAGTGGCGAGGTGAGTAAACCCACCTCGCCGTTGCAACATCCACCAAAAGGCTTAAGTCACGTGATTAACTCGGTTATGTACATTGAACTTACCAGTTGGTGTAGTTAAGCCTTTGATACGCTTTTTCTCTTTCAGAGTTTTCGCATCGTAGACAACAATTTCACCGGTTGGGTTGCTCGCGTCTTTACGGTTCCAGACGGAAACCCAAACTTCGGTACCATCTTTGTTGAACTCCATATGAACAGCGGCTTTACCCTCTTCTTCAGTCACTCGGATAGTTTTCACAATTTCACGAGTTTTCTTATCGAAGACCTGTACGCTTTGCTGAATTTCAGGCTCAGGGTGCTTAGTCTGGTCAGCCCATACATACTTTGAAGTTGGGTGAGTACGGATAAATACGCCCGCGCCATCGGTTTCAACTTCGTAGCAAAGCTTCCAGGCTTCCTTCTTGCGGTTGATTGGGTCATTACCCCAAACAGACACTAGGCCAACACCCAGGTGAGTAGTACCTGCAACTGGGCCGCACTTAGGATCAATCCAGTTAGCACCAGGGCCAGGATGTGGCTTGGCGTCTGTATCAATCATTGCTTCCAGTTTACGAGTTTTAGTATCTACCACTACCATTTTATCGGAAGCGTTAGCTGCGATTTGGAAGTAACGACCAGTTGGGTCGAAGAAGCCATCGTGCAGGAACTTCGCTGAATTAATCTGCTCAATACGCAGGTTATCCAGGTCGGTGTAATCCACTTGCCACATTTGGCCCAACTCTTTAACCGCTACCAGGAAGGTAGGCTCATTAGGCGTAGTGTAGATTGCCGCAACACGTGCTTCGTTGACATAGTTACCGTCAACATCGATACCACGGGTAGAAACCACTTTCAGTGGTTCCATTGATTCCGCATCCAGAATAACGAAATGCGGAGGCCAGTACCCGCCACCGATAACATATTTGCCATCACCAGATACCGCTACGTCACGCGCGTCATAAGCCATTTGCGCTTCAGCAACCAGCATATTGCCTGGTTTTTGCCACAAATCGATCTTAGTCATTTTGCCATCACGGCCTTGAGTATACCAGAAACGGCCATTAACGCCGTTTTGTGGTTTCTCCGTATTATGGTGCTCAGTCGCCTTGATTACGTGTACCGCATAACCGGTATCAACATGATCAACAATTTCATAGGTATCACCGTCGATAATGGCAACTTTACCTGCGTCACGTTCGATCACTACGAAAAAGTTCTCCCAGTTGCGGCCATGTAATGGCTTCGTTGGGTAGTCTTTCGGCTCGATATATACCTTATGACGCTCTTTCATCAGAGCGAGCGACATTTCAGGTGGAATCGGTGGCTCTAACTGGATGTACTTAGCCAGCATATCAATCTCTTTTTTGCTGAATATGTCATCAAAGTTATTCATACCACCTTCAGTACCGAGTTCAATGATACGGCTCAGGCGCTTGGTACCTTTTTCTAACGTATCTTTCGGCAACAGGCTTTTACCCGTTGCACCTTTACGTAGAACACCATGACAACCGGCACAACGCTGGAAGTACATGGACTTGGCTTTCTCAAACTCTTCAGGGGTCAGTGTGGGCGCCTGATTTGCAGCCGCCTGCGCAATACCCCCAATACCTAAACCCAACGCAAGCGCCAGGCCAGTTAAGGCTAACTTAGATCTTTTCATTTGTATTGATCTCCTTTGGTTAGACAGATTCAGGCTTCACTTCTCGTCGTTGCAAGAATCTCGCTCCACCTGCGTTACAAGCCGGATAGAGAAGCCCGATGTTTCTTAATTACCCTTGGATTCGTTGTGGCCGCGAATAACTAGCCCTAAATATAGTGAGTCCGGAGCTAACCGAATTGATCGAGATCAATATTCTTCTGTGTTCAAATTGCCCTTTCAGCGAAAAAATGCCACCTGCGAGGTACTATGAAAAAATATTTATTTGTTTTGTATCAAAGACTTAAGAAATACAGGAAAAATATAACTTTGCTATTGTTAAATCCAGGTATTTAGAGGTACCACCCTGGTCAACCTTCCCAATCAAGCAAATATCACCCATCAAACACAGAGGTAAGACAAAGCTGGTTTTACGAAAAACATACCCTCTCGAACGCGCCCTATCAATTTTAGAAACAAAAAAAGGCCGACGCGAATAGCGCCGGCCTTTCCAGAATGCAACCAGCCCAACTACTACTGAACTGGCTAAGCTCTAACTGCTATTAGAAGCTGTAACGAACATTAAAGCCATAATAACGGGGAGCCTGCCAGGATTCCTCATTACAGCCACATAATGTGGCGAGGCCATAACCCATTTGACCAGCTCGCTCGTCAGTGACGTTACGTACCTCCAGAGCCAACTTCAGGTTGTCTTCAGGGCTGCTCCAGCCCAGACGCAGGTTTGTCAGCACATAGCTATCAAACTTATCCGCATCAAAGTTACGCAGGTTGTAGTAGAACTCATCCGAATAATTGGAATCCACCTGTGCGGACATCATTGAATCACCAACGGCCCACTCGTAACGTACCAAAGCGGTAAACTGAAATTCCGGCGCGTAAGTTGGATCAACATCGCTTGGCGCAAACTCTGACAATCCGTTTAAAGGGACATCTTCAACGGTCGCATCAACCCAGGCGGCGCTGAGCAAAACATCCAGACCTTCAATAGGGTTAGTGATCAACTCAAGTTCAAGACCAGTAGTATTAGCATCCCTGTTAATGACGACGCCACCGACACCCGCAAACAAAAAGGCTTGGTAATCAGAGTAGTCATAATAATAAATACTACCATTCAAGCGAGTCTTACCATCTTGGAAGCTTGTTTTAAAACCAGCTTCATAGGAAAGTAAAACTTCTTCATCGTAAGGAA
>CBDUGR010000135.1:0-6445 GCA_965366515.1 uncultured Gammaproteobacteria bacterium
TGACAAACTCCTCGCTTACCCATCTTCGCTCTGCCGGCCAAATATGGT
Organism: uncultured Gammaproteobacteria bacterium; assembly: GCA_965366515.1. Taxonomy (GTDB): domain Bacteria; phylum Pseudomonadota; class Gammaproteobacteria; order Pseudomonadales; family IMCC2047; genus JAJFKB01. The sequence continues at coordinate 49 of CBDUGR010000135.1, forward strand.
TGTTCAGCCAGCTCATTAGTGGCAGATCGTCGGCCAGTCCGCGAAAAAGTGTCATCCCGGCATGGCCGTGCGCGTTAATCAGCCCAGGTATGATGGCATGATTGCCAAGGTCATATTGCTTGTTGCAGCGATAGTTTCGCTGGGCTTGTTCTGAGTCGAGAATATCCTCGATAATTCCGTTGTTGATTATCAGGCTATGGTTCGTCAAAACCTGATTATCCGGATTAACAGGGATTATCCACTTTGCCTTGATCAGGCTGTCCGCTTTTTGCTTAGCCATTGAGTCGTTTGAGTAGCTGATTCGTTTTCAGTTTCGAAAGCGGGCGATTGTTTCATTTGGGCGTGGGTCTGTCCAGAAGACTTCTTTAATATTGGGTTTTTTATCCTGGTAGTGCGTCTGGGGAGCCGGGTTGGGAATATTTCCCATTTAAACGCATGTGATTGTGAAATTTTGTACCGATCTGTGTTAAAATCCATTCCTTTTTGGGTTGGTCAATTTGGCTTTTTCGGGCCTATTGCGGACCGCTGAAGATTATAATAATCGTATAAAAAGGAAGCAGACCTTTATGGGTGAGTTAGCCAAAGAAATTCTACCCGTCAATATAGAAAATGAACTGAAACAGTCCTACCTGGATTACGCGATGAGCGTTATTGTCGGGCGTGCATTACCAGATGTCAGGGATGGGCTTAAACCGGTGCACCGGCGCGTGCTTTTTGCGATGAGTGTACTCAATAATGATTACAACAAGCCTTACAAGAAGTCTGCACGTGTAGTGGGTGATGTAATCGGTAAATACCACCCTCATGGTGATACGGCCGTTTACGACACCATTGTGCGCATGGCTCAGCCTTTTTCCATGCGATACATGTTGGTAGATGGGCAGGGGAACTTCGGGTCTGTCGATGGAGACTCAGCTGCTGCTATGCGGTATACGGAAATTCGCATGGATAAGATTTCCCATCAGATTCTGGCTGATCTGGATAAAGAGACTGTTGATTTCGTGCCAAACTATGATGGCACGGAGCTAATACCAGAGGTGATGCCAACACGCATTCCTAATTTGCTGGTGAATGGCTCCTCAGGGATTGCGGTGGGTATGGCCACCAATATTCCGCCGCATAATTTGAGCGAAGTGATCAACGGTTGTCTGGCACTGATGGATAATCCGGATATTGATATACCAGAGTTGATGGAGCATATTCCGGGCCCGGATTTTCCGACGGCAGCCTTTATTAATGGTCGAGCTGGAATTGTAGAGGCCTACAAAACGGGGCGCGGGCGAATTTATCTGCGTGCACGGCACGAGATTGAAACCGACGAAAAAAGCAGCAAGCACACCATTGTAGTCACCGAATTACCCTATCAGGTTAACAAAGCGCGTTTAATCGAGAAAATTGCTGAGTTGGTTAAGGATAAACAAATTCAGGGAATAACCGAGTTGCGTGATGAGTCCGATAAGGATGGCATGCGTATCGTTATTGAATTGCGACGCGGTGAAGTGCCTGAGGTTGTGCTCAACAATCTATATGCGCAGACACAATTGCAGAATGTCTTCGGTATTAACGTGGTTGCACTGGTGGATGGGCAACCCAAAACGCTTAACTTAAAACAGTTATTGGAAGCTTTCGTCCGGCACAGACGTGAAGTGGTTACACGACGCACAATTTACGAATTGCGCAAGGCCCGTGAGCGAGGTCATATTCTCGAAGGACAGGCCGTGGCATTGTCCAATATCGATCCCGTTATTGCACTGATTAAGGCGTCACCCTCTTCCGCTGAAGCCAAGGAAAAGTTGGTGTCACAACCTTGGCAGCCGGGTGCAGTAATGGCAATGCTGGAACGTTCAGGGGCGGATGTGTGTCGACCGGAAGATTTGGCGGAACAGTATGGCTACCGTGAGGGAAATTATTACCTGAGCCCGGAGCAGGCCCAGGCCATTCTTGATTTGCGCTTGCACCGTTTAACAGGATTAGAGCAGGAAAAACTGGTTTCCGAATACAGGGATCTGATTGACCGAATTACCGGATTGCTGGAAATTCTTGAGAATCGTGATCGATTGATGGAAGTTATTCGCGGGGAGCTAGAGGAAGCCAAAGAGCAGTTCGGTGATGAGCGGCGCACAGAGATTATGCATAGTCAGCTTGATCTCACCATGGAAGACCTGATTACCGAGGAAGATATGGTAGTGACCCTGTCTCATGGCGGGTACGCAAAAACCCAGCCGGTGGGCACATACCAGGCACAGCGCCGCGGAGGAAAGGGTAAGGCGGCAACAACAGTGAAGGATGAGGACTTCGTTGAGCACATTTTGGTTTGCAGCACGCATGACACCATACTTTGCTTTTCCAACAGGGGGAAGGTTTATTGGCTGAAAGTCTATCAAATTCCGGTGGCTGGCCGTACCGCGAAGGGGCGCCCCATGGTCAATCTATTGCCGTTGGCTGAAGATGAGCGCATAACTACAATTTTGACAGTCAATGAGTATACGGAAGATCACTTTATTTTCATGGCAACGAGCAGTGGAACAGTTAAGAAAACTTCTCTGATGAATTTTTCGCGACCTCGCAGCTCCGGGCTGATAGCCCTGGATTTAAACGAAGATGATACACTCATAGGTGCGGCTATCACCGACAGCAATAAAGATATTATGCTGTGCAGCAATTCGGGTAAAGCGGTGCGCTTTGCCGAGTCAGATGTGCGTCCCATGGGGCGAACCGCCCGAGGGGTTCGCGGTGCCAGACTGAAGAAAGGGGAACGTGTTATTTCCCTGATTATTCCGGAACCTGATGTGCGAGTGCTCTGTGTCAGTGCAAACGGTTATGGTAAGCGAACGGAAATGGAAGATTTTCCGGTACATAATCGTGGTGGTTCAGGTGTGATTGCGTTGCAGACAAGTGATCGCAATGGGGAGCTGGTCGGTGCTGTTCCCGTCACCGATGGAGATGAAATAATGCTGATTAGTAATAAAGGTACGCTGGTCAGGACACGGACTGATGAAATTCCCGTTTTGGGGCGTAATACGCAGGGAGTTAGACTGATTAAAGTTGGCAAGGGTGAGCGTCTTGTGGGCGTGGAGCGTGTTGAAGAAACAGAAGTGGACGAGGTGGATAGTGAAAATACAGCAGAATCGAGTCCTGATGCTGAATAACTGGCGTGTAATAATATGAGTAAAAATGCTTCTGAGCAGCAGGCGTTAGGCAAACTCAGGCAGCAAATAGACGCTATTGACATGGAAATACAGCGTCTGATCAATGAGCGAGCAAGCTGCGCCAAACAAGTTGCTGAAGTCAAAATGCAGTCCGGTGGCGCTGTGAGCCCAGTGTTTTATCGGCCGGAACGTGAAGCGCAAGTGTTGCGTAAAATCATGGAGCGTAACAAAGGACCCGTTGCTGACGAGCAAATGGCGCGGATCTTTCGTGAAGTGATGTCAGTGTGTCTGGCGCTAGAGCAGCCCATGCGGATCGCGTTTTTGGGGCCAGAGGGGACATTTACGCAGGCGGCCGCGCTTAAACATTTTGGACATTCGGTTGTCAGTGCGCCATTGGCCTCGATTGACGAGGTGTTCCGAGAGGTCGAGTCCGGTGCTGCCAACTACGGAGTGGTTCCGGTAGAAAATTCCACCGAAGGTATGGTCAACTCCACGCTAGACAGCTTTATGAATTCAGCACTGAAAATATGTGGTGAAGTGGAGCTGCGTATTCATCACCACCTGTTAACCAAAGGTGAAACAGAGCTGGCAAATATTCGGAAAATCTATTCGCACGAGCAGTCTCTGGCCCAGTGTAGAAAATGGCTGAATACGCATTTGCCCCAGGCCGAGCGGGTCAGCGTTGGAAGTAATGCTGAAGCGGCGAGGATGGTTTTAGGTGAAACTGCAGACTGTGCTGCCGAGGTGGCTGCAATTGCGGGTGATATGGCAGCTGAAGCCTATGCCCTTGATGTGCTGGCATCACGAATTGAAGATGAGCCGGATAATGCAACACGATTTCTTGTAGTCGGTCATCAGTTGGTGCCGCAAAGCGGGCGGGATAAAACTTCGATCATCATTGCGATGCGCAATAAACCAGGAGCCCTTTATCATTTGCTCGAGCCTTTTCAAAAAGCTGAGTTAAGTCTGACTCGGGTCGAAACAAGGCCTTCGCGAACTGGCACATGGACCTATGTGTTCTTCGTTGATTTTGAAGGGCATTGTGAGGATGAAAAAGTCCAGGCTGTGCTCGCAAAAATTGCCGATGAGGCGGCTGAGCTAAAAGTATTAGGATCCTACCCTGTTGCGGTTCTATAGATGGGCACATACCAGCTCTTTGGCTGTAATTCTGAAATCCCTGTTTTCGGAAAGCCCCTATTAACCTAACCACTAAAAAATGGGCATTTTTTGCCAGGTAATGGCTAATAATTGTAATGAAACAAAATAAAGAAATCCTTAATTCGCTAACTATTAATAAAATGGTAGTGATTGGTGTGGGGCTTATTGGTGGGTCTCTAGCCAAGGTGTTGCGCACCAATGGTATGGTAAAACAACTTGTCGGGGTGGGGCGTAACGAGCAAAACCTTAAGCGAGCGGTGGCGATGGGAGTGATTGATAGCTATTCCCTGGATGCAGCTGAAGCTGTTCAAGGTGCTGATCTGGTATTGATCTCTACGCCTGTGCTGGGTATCGAAAAGGTGCTGGTATCAATCAAGGATTCGTTGTCGCCTGACACCATTATCACGGATGCCGGGAGTGCCAAGGGAATTGTTGTCGCAGCGGCAAAAAAAGTATTTGGTAGCGTACCTGCAAAATTTGTCCCTGGTCATCCGATTGCCGGGTCGGAGAAAAGTGGTATTGAAGCTGCAGATGAAGGGCTTTATCAGCAGCATATGGTTATATTGACGCCACTGCCAGAGACTGATCGGGGAGCATTGGATACTGTCGGTCAACTTTGGAAAGCCGCCGGTGCTGAGGTGGTTACCATGGATGTTAAGTATCATGACCAGGTCCTGGCGGCTACTAGTCATTTGCCACATTTGTTAGCCTATTCGCTGGTCGAGACACTGGCTGGGCGAAATGAAAATCGGGAGATTTTTCGCTACGCTGCTGGAGGATTTCGGGACTTTACCCGCATTGCCTCCAGTGATCCAACAATGTGGCATGATATATTTTTGGCAAACCGTGAGGCTGTACTGAAAAGTCTGGATGCCTTCTCGGAAGGTGTGACGGTGCTTCGTCAGGCTTTAGAAGACCAGGACAGTCAGTCGATGATGGGGATTTTTACCCGTGCCAAGTCGGCCAGAGATCATTTCACAAAATTACTAGCCCAAAGAGCTTATGTTGAACCTATGAATGAAAGTGATACCACATTTTTTGCGGGTAAAAAAGGTCCGTTAGTCGGGAATGTGCGCGTGCCCGGAGACAAATCTATTTCGCATCGCTCGATAATGCTGGGAGCGATCGCCCAGGGTGAGACAGAAGTGAGTGGGTTTTTAGAAGGTGAAGATAGCCTCGCAACGCTACAGGCATTTCGTGATATGGGTGTGGTTATCGAGGGCCCTTTTCAAGGAAAAGTAAAGATCTATGGCGTCGGCATGAACGGCTTGAAAGCCCCACCTGGACCACTGTATCTGGGTAACTCGGGGACTTCAATGCGTTTGCTTGCCGGACTGTTGTCGGCGCAATCGTTCGATGTTGAACTCACGGGTGATAGTTCTCTGTCAGTGCGTCCTATGAAGCGCGTGGCGGGTCCGCTGGCGCAGATGGGTGCAAAAATTGAGACTTGTGACGGCAAGCCGCCTTTAACGCTGCGTGGTGGCAGTGAGATTCACGGTATTCATTATGAAATGCCCGTTGCCAGCGCTCAGGTTAAATCAAGTCTACTGTTGGCCGGGCTGTATGCAAAAGGTGTTACCCGGGTGGTTGAACCCGCTCCGACGCGTGACCATACCGAAAGAATGTTGTGCGGTTTTGGTTATAAAGTTGATGTAAAAAGCTTGTCTGGCACCTCGAAGGAAATAAGTTTGCAGGGCGGAGGTGTTCTTTGCGGTGGAAGTATCGATATTCCGGCTGATATATCTTCTGCGGCTTTCTTTATGGTGGCCGCTAGTATTGTGCCGGGCTCTGATATCACATTGGAGCATGTCGGTATTAATCCAACGCGCACAGGTGTGATCAATATTCTTCAGAAAATGGGCGCTGACATTCAGTTAATTGAAGAACGAATTGTGGGTGGTGAACCGGTCGCGGATATCAGGGTTCGTGCATCTCAACTGCAGGGTATTGATATTCCCGAAGATCAGGTGCCTCTTGCAATCGATGAATTCCCCGTTTTGTTTGTTGCTGCAGCTTGTGCAAAGGGTAGAACGGTATTGAGGGGTGCTGAGGAGTTGCGAGTCAAGGAAAGCGATCGTATACAGGTAATG
>CBDUGR010000136.1:0-6432 GCA_965366515.1 uncultured Gammaproteobacteria bacterium
GAAAATGGCCCCATTGATGCGCAGCCTGTCAAAGTCGATTTTAAAACCTAGTTCCAGTGTTTCTGCTTCTTCCTGGTCAAAGGGCCTGGCGCCATCTTTGGGGTCAACTGTGCGACCGGTAAAGCCACCTGATTTGAATCCGGCTGAATAGGAAAAATAGGTAAATAGATGATTGTTCCAGCGGTAGTCCAGACTAAACCTGGGAGAGGTGTCGTTAAACTCAACGCTTTCCTTATCGATCAACAGTTGCAGTGGCGCGACTCCCTGAGTGACGTGAGTTGGTGCGTAACGTTTGTCATCTTTAGTGTGGCGCAAACCAAAAGTGGCACTGAGATTGTCGGTGAAGTTGTAGGTGATCTGTGCAAACGCTGCTTTTGAGGTGTTCTCGACATCGTTTAACTCATCAAGCCACAGATTGATGACGGTGCCGGGTGCTCCGGCGAGAGCAAGATCTACCTCCAACCCCAAAGGTACCTGCACACGATCCTTTCCGTCTTCTTTAAAGTAGTAAAGACCCGCTAACCAGCTTAAACGGTCATTCTGCAGTGTGCCTGTAAATTGAAATTCCTGGGAAAACTGCGTGTGCTCGTATGAGTTGCGTGTGTGATCCAGAACAATGGGAGAGCTGTCCCCATCGCGGCCAAATTCCGAATCCAGGTTACGGTAAGCGGTGATGGATTTGACCTCCATCTTATCAAGTTGCCAATTCAAAGCCAGCGCGGAACCAAACAGGTCATAGTCAGATTGGGATGGTGCATTACCGTAGGTTGTGTGTTCATCACCGGTAATCCAGCGCGCATCGTAAATCAACCGATTGGCAGGTGCGGCTCCTCCGGCTGCAAACGCATTATGCGCATCAGCAAGCGCGGCACCGGTACCATAACTGGGTGTAAATCCAAGCAAGGTAGAAACGGGTGCGGTTTCGCGTGCGCGCGTCACATCCAGCGATAAACGAGCCTGAAACTGGTCGCCATCAAAAAATAATTTGGCACGGGCGGACTGTGTATTGATCTCTCCCAGGTCATCACCGTTACCGTAGAGTTTGCCCCCCTCGAACGCGTCGGGAGCACTGCCGGCGGGTACAGCTAGCGGGAGATAATCATCTGGAAAGGGTAAACGTTTTCCGTAACCGTCCTGTGTTTTTGATGAGAAAGAGAGCGAGCTGAAAAGCTGTTCACCGAGCGGCAAATCGATTTTGCCCCTTACGTCCAGTCTATTATCCGTGCCAAAAGTCATGCCCAGCTTGCCCGCCACCTCTTGCCCCGGGTCTTTGGATACGATGCTCACGGCACCACCGATGGTATTGCGACCAAACAGTGTTCCCTGCGGGCCTTTTAGAACCTCGACGCGCTGAATATCCAGTAAATCCACAAGGCCACCCACTGATCGGGCCACATAAACATCATCGACATAAAGACCTACGCCGGGGTCAATGGTCAGCAGAAAATCACTCATGCCAATGCCGCGGATAAAAGTGGTCAAGGCGGCTGAACTTCCGCTAATTGCGGCAGTGGCATCCATTTCAAGGCCCGGTGTAAAGTCCGCTACCTGTGCGATATTAGTCACGCCCTTATTCATCAGTGAATCGCCTGTGAAGGCAGATACAGCGATGGGGACGTCTTGCAGACTTTCTTCACGTTTACGGGCGGTCACGATAATTTCCTCGATCCCGCTGCCTGATGCTGCGAGCAGGTGGGAGCTGGGCAATGGACTGCCTAGTGTAAGTGCGACAATCCAGGGTGCCAGCTTATTTGGTGCAAATGCTGACCGATTAGCAGGTATGGTCAAAGCCATGCCTTATTCCTCCGTTCTGTAGGTAAAAATTGCGCGTCCCAGAGTCGGGCGCTGCTTATTTTTGTGCGGAGTTATTTAACTATGGCTGTACTGGAAGTTCTTGTCTAAAACGGCAATAAAGCTTTACCAAAAGGGCATCGTTCATGGCCATTCTGTCCTAAGAGAAATACCTATGATATGCTGCGCCAACCTATATATTGACGTGCTGCCTGGTTGGCATTTGCCAGCTAAATCAGCTGCAGAGTCAGGCCTCTAAAATTATAATTAACGGGAGTGTCCCATGGGTATCTCGATTTATCGTACCGGGGATTTAAAGAAAAACCAACAGCTCGAGTACTGGAATGAAATCATCTGTAAAGAGTTTACCCAACTGGAGTGCCATGTTGGCAGTAATGCTGCTTATCGAGGTGAGCTGACAACCTGGGATCTTAACTCCATCCAGATATCCAAAGTATGCTGTGACCCTTCGGATGTACGGCATTCCAAATGGCAGGTATCTCGGTCAAGTGAAGATGTCTATTTGATGCATGTGCAGACAGAAGGAGAAAGTCTGAACCGTCAAGCCGGGCGGGAGGCGCATTTAAAACCTGGGGATTTTACGATCTGCAACACAAAATCTCCCTACTCAGTGTATTTCGATACGCCTATTGAAATGATGGTGTTGCGCATTCCCGGTGCTGTTCTGCATCAATATTTCAGTGCCGGCGAGCAGGATATTCTGGCGCGCAGAATATCTGGAGAAGAGCAGCTGGGTTCCATTATCTACAGTCTGCTGGTCAGGCTTTGGTTAAATAACCAGAATATTGATAATCCCCAACATAATGCCAATATCTGCAGCAGTATTCTAGCGCTTCTGGCGGCACAACTGGATATGATTACACCCCGTGGTGTGGCGGCTGAATCCTCTGTTCGCGCAGCGCACAGACAACGTATAAAAATGTATATCGAGCGCCATTTGTCAGATCCCGAGCTATCGCCCAGCGCGATTGCCTATGCGAATGGTGTTTCACCAAGATATCTGCGTTTGCTTTTCGAATCGGAAGGAGTGACCTGTTCCAGGTATGTCATAAAACGCCGACTTGAGGAGGTGGCCAGAGATCTGTCAAATCCTATGGCGAGTCATCTGAAGATTATAGAAATTGCGTATCGTTGGGGGTTTAATAATCCGTCGCATTTTAGCCGGATATTTAAGGAGCATTTTGACTGTGCCCCTCAGGATTATAGGAATATGCAGCAGGATTCCTGACTGGTTCTTTAACAGGTAGCCTCTCTATAAGCTTTTATGAGCATGCCGCGTGATTCTTGATTCTGTCGAACCGAGACCGATTAGCATGTCCTGGTTTTAACCGGCGTTATTCCCTGCTATGCTGGAGCTAAGTTTTCTGTGCTGGGGTTACGCTCTATATGTCTGATCAGGTCTTCCTTTTTATACTTATCGCCCTGGTGTTTGTGTTTCTTCTGTGGGGGCGATTTCGTTACGATATTGTTGCTTTTTCCGCGCTCATTATCGCTGGTGTAGCGGGCGTTATTCCCAAGGAGGAGGTGTTCTCTGGCTTTGGTCATCCAGCGGTTCTAATCGTCGCCCTTGTGCTTATCGTTAGCCGGGGATTATCGCGATCCGGTGCCATTGAACTTCTGGCAAAACAGGTACTAAATGCTAAAAGAAGCCTGCAAGCGCACGTGGGTATCATGGCAACTATCTCTGCCTTTTTGTCCAGTATCATGAATAATGTGGCGGCCTTGGCATTACTGATGCCGGTTGATATGCAGGCCGCCCAGAAAGCAAAGAGAAGTCCTGCGCAAACACTCATGCCGCTGTCGTTCGCCTCAATTTTGGGCGGTATGGTGACATTGATCGGAACGCCACCAAATATCGTGATTGCCACCTACCGCGAGGATGCCCTCGGAGAGCCCTTTAAAATGTTTGATTTTGCCCCGGTTGGCTTAGCGGTTGCTGTGGTAGGTGTGATATTTGTTGTATTTTTTGGGTGGCGGTTAATTCCGGCGGAACGCACCAAACATAACAGCGCTAAAGAACTGGAGGATCTCAAGGGCTTTGTTGCAGAGCTCAGGGTGCCGGAAACTTCAAAAATAATTGATAAGCGGGTTCGCGATCTGGATGCGATCGCTGATGAAAATGATGTCCAGATTTTGGGGCTGGTTCGCCGGGGCAAGAGGCTGCCTGGAGCAGCGCGACGCGAGCAGTTACGCAAAAATGATCTGCTGGTGTTGCAGGGTAGCCACAATGCAATTGATCGGTTTGTGGGTGTGGCGGGCCTCACGTTTAACACCTCAGATAAAAAGCAAAGTGTGGTTTCTGAAACCAGCAGTTTGGTCGAAGTTGTAGTGCCAGTGGGAGCCGCCATTGAGGGTCGCTCTGCGTCGGATGCGCGGCTGCTATATCGTCAAGGAGTGATGTTGCTGGGTATTTCAAGGAAAGGTAAACCCATTCGAGAACGGGTTCGTAGAGAGCCCATTCAGGCGGGTGATATTCTGCTGTTGTTAGGGCCTGAAGGGCAAATTAGCGATGTAGTCGATTGGTTGGGTTGCCTGCCGCTTGCCCAGCGTGGTCTGGAAGTGACCTTGCGCAGCAAAGCGACATTGGCCGTTGCTATCTTTATCGGCGCGATTCTGGTGGCAAGCCTGGGTTTGGTTTACCTGCCGATGGCGTTGGCGGCAGTAGTGGTGATCTATGTTTTGGCCGGAATTGTCCCTCTTTCGGGTCTCTATGAGTCAGTCGAGTGGCCGGTGATTGTGTTGCTTGGGTCGATGATACCGATCGGCGCAGCATTGGAAGCTAGCGGTGGTACTGCGCAAATAGCCACCCTGATCGTCGGTATGACGGAAGGATTTCCAATAGTGGTAGTGTTAGCGATATTAATGATCGTGACCATGACTTTGTCGGACATGCTCAATAATGTGGCGACGGCGCTGATTGCAGCACCGATTGGCATTGATATAGCCAATCGATTAGGCGCCAATCCCGATGCCTTCCTCATGGCGGTTGCAGTGTCAGCCTCATGTGCCTTTCTGACACCTATTGGCCATAAAAATAACACTATTATCATGGGGCCGGGTGGTTATCAGTTTGGCGATTACTGGCGGATGGGCTTGCCTCTGGAATTGTTAGTTTTGTTAGTTGGTATCCCAATGATTCTATGGGTCTGGCCACTGTAGGTTCTTGTGGTGTGGCAAAAACAGGGTTAACACTTTTATCTCTTGATTGGAAACCTGTTGGCAGTTAAACCGCCAGGTCTAACTGCTGAATGCTGCCAACCCCGGACTGATCGTTTAGGTATAATCCTGATGCTCTTGTTTGCCCCAGAGTTTCGTTGTCAGCGCCTTTTAACAGGAAAGGGGTGCTGACATGTCCAAGATAGATTGCACCTACACCGCGACGACCCAGGGCAAATAGCTGCTCATTTCCTTCGGAATCCAAACTCCAGATGCGCAGGCGGTCATAGATACTGTCAGCGGCATCTATCCAGCCATTGCCATCCTGATCATGATCCGCTAGCTCAGCAAAACCATTGCCGGTCCTTGCGCCAAACAGCTCATTGCCATTGTTGATGATGCCGTCATTATTTCTATCCAGTGCGAGAAAACCACTACCCGGTTTTACGAAAGCGATTTGGTCAGTGCGACCATCTGTATCGATATCAAAACTGAAATTTCTCTGGGTTAATTCAGCAGCAGAGCCATTGAAATTGACAACCAGTGGATCTTTGAGCGCTTCTCCGGCACGGAGTTGGAAACGCTCTGAACTTGAAAACTCTCGGCTCATGCTGAGCTGAAGGTTAATGGCAATTTCCTGACCATCAGCGGTTTGTACGATACCCGTTGCGGAAAAAGTAGTTTGTTCGGATTCAAAATGTGACTCGTAATAGTCATATATCAAGCCAAAACCTGGAGGATTGTTATCGGGAACAGATTGCTCGGTCGCTATGCTCTCGGGTGCCAATTGGGGATCAATGGTCAGATCTGAAGGTTTTACAAGATTGAATTTTTCCCCGGTCAGGGCTTCTACGAGCAATTTGAATAGTGAAATTTCGAGTTCTGAGATGGCGTCCATGAGATCTTCGTTATCGACATCTAGCAGCGCCGGGGCAGGTTGCAGCGAAACAGCAGTTTGCGAAAAGGCCGGCTGTGCTATTTCTCCGTTCATTTCTGCGGCCAATCTTGCTGTCGCTGCTGCATCGCGAGAAAGATCCAGTTGTCGTATTTGCTCATTCTGGCGCCAAATGGTTTGCGACTCTTTTTGTTCATGTCTTTCAGTGCGTACCTGGCTGGAAGACATTAGGATGCTTGAACCGGAAATAATCATGAAAACCCCGTAAACCCTAAATTTTCGATGCTGATAATTTGGTTTATCGGCAGAGGGTGAGAAGACTTGAAAGTGGAGGGGAGAGCTTGGGAGATAATTTTTGGGGATAAATAACGACGGACTGTGCTGTCCGTCGTCACTTAAAATGAGGTCACGATGGTTAGTCGGTTGGCTGGCTGTATTTGTGGCGCCTAGCTTATCGAGTAACCGTTATAGAACCGCAACAACGGATTTTGCCAAATATTCGATGTTGCCACTGTTAATACCGGCAATACTGATGCGGCTGGAGTCAACCATGTAGATGCTGTACTCCT
>CBDUGR010000137.1:0-6423 GCA_965366515.1 uncultured Gammaproteobacteria bacterium
TATGGGTGAATTCGGAGAATAATCGGAATCTTCCATCACCTTTTGGCGGTGTTAAAAGCAGTGGTATCGGGCGTGACGGTGGTGACTACAGTTTTGAGTTTTATATGGAAACTAAAAATATCTGTATTGCACATGGTACTCATAAAGTACCGGTTCTGGGCCGTTAGCGGTATCATTAAATTGAATATGCAAAGGAGAGACGTATGGGCGAAATAGCGCTCGCAGCAAAGATTACCCATGTGCCATCCATGTATTTATCGGAGCAACCTGGACCGCATCAGGGGTGTCGGGAGCAGGCAATAGAGGGGCATCGCGAATTGAGTCGCCGTGCTCGGGAGCGGGGTGTTGATACCATATTAGTGTTCGATGTGCACTGGCTGGTCAATAGTGGTTATCACATCAATTGTAAATCGCACTTTGAGGGTACCTATACCAGTAACGAGCTGCCCCATTTTATAAAGGATATGAACTATGCCTATCCCGGGAACCCCCAGTTAGGAAGGTTAATAGCAGAGCACGCCAACAGGAAGGGTGTTGGAGCGCGCTCCCATGAAATCAACTCGTTGGAACTGGAATACGGTACGCTGGTTCCCTGTCGTTATATGAACGAAGATCAGCATTTTAAGGTGGTATCAGTAGCAGCCTGGTGCGCCTGGCACACGCAGCAAGAGTCCCGAGTATTCGGGGAGGCGGTGAAAGAAGCCATTGAAGCGAGTGATAGCAAGGTTATGGTGTTAGCCAGTGGCTCGTTATCACACCGGTTTCAGGATAATAGGGATGTGTTTACCTCAATGTTGCCAGAGTACGCTGAAGCCTGCCACGGCGAAGGGGGCATGCACGATACCGTAATGTTGCTGGGTATGCTGGGGTGGGACAAGTACCAGGGTAAAGTCGAGGTGATAGGCGAGTATTTTGCAAGTTCAGGTACCGGACAGCTTAATGCCGAATTTCCTATAGGAGAGTAACATGCCGCATTTTATTCTGGAATATTCGGACAACTTGCCAGACCAGTCTTTACAGCTAGGTGGTCTGTTTAAGAAGCTGCATGATGCCGCAACGGTTGGCGGAGTGTTTCCATTGGGAGGTGTCCGTAGTCGTGCTATCCGTTGTGAACAATATCGCATTGCGGACGGCGATCCAACCATGGGATTTGTGCATCTGACGGCGAAAGTGGGACATGGCCGTAGCCTGGAGGTACGGCAACAGGCTGCGGATCAATTTTTTGAGATTCTAACGGAACATTTGCAGCCGATCTTTGATGCAGGATATCTGGGTATTTCCTTTGAAATGGTTGAGTTGCATCCGGTGCTAAACTACAAAAAAAATAATATCCATGAGAAATTTAAAGCCTGAAGATGGCGCTCACTAACCGCAGTTAACCAGCTGTCTATCAAGTTGTTCTGTAATCAAACATTGAGTTGCAGTAGCCATAGCGGTAATGGTCGGCGATGAGTCATCGGGAGCTTGTGGTTTCAGCGAGGCGCTTTTTCGAACAACCAGTAAACCAGCAGGAGAGACCAGGCGAACACCCATGGAGTCCAGTTTAGGGATTACATTCTCCAGGTAGCCCAGGGTACTTGGATAGGGGTGGCCAATCGCGACTGCGCTGCCCTGCCGTTTAGCTTTCCTGAGCAAGCGTTTGAACTGTGCGTCGATAGCTTGTGGTCGAGGATCGTGGTCGAGAAATACATCACGATCCAAATTTGGAATATTACTGCGTTGAGCGGTAATCCCGGCAATTGATGCGCGGCTGGTGCGGCTGTCAACAAAATACAGGGAGTGCTCTTTAAGGGTTGTCATCAGCCATGCCATCTGCTGAGGATATTGAGTTAACCGGCTTCCCATGTGGTTGTTGACTCCCTGTAAGTAGGGGATTGAGCGAATCGCTCGCTCAAGGGTAGCCTGGAAATCGGCATGACTGAGATTTCTGGTGAGTGCTCCGGGCCCCAAAGGGCGTCCTTCAAGATTGTCCATAGGCATGTGCAGCATTACTTCCTTGTGGTTTATATGTGCTGCAATTGCCAGCTTCTCGCTATAGGGACTGTGAGGTAATATGGCGTAGGTAACAGGGCCGGGTAATGCAATTGCTCGCATTCCCATGCTTAGGTTGTTACCCATATCATCGATGATCAGGGTTATTGTTGCCTGTTCAACAGAATCAGCAGCAGTACCGCGAGCTAATAAAGCGCTGATCAGAAGCATTCCCGCAATTTTTATTATATTTTTTATCATCTAACGGTCGTTTGGTTCGTTTTCCCTGGTTTGATTTTTGGTCGGGATGTCAGTTGAGTCCTTCCCCTTATTTTTTTCTGTTTGAAATGATGTTAATTCCTTTCAGTAAATTCAGTGCTTCGTATAGTTGGAAATCAGATTCTGCCAGAGTCAGTTCTTGCTTGGCACTTGTTTTGGCAGATCTCTTTTTGCGCGGCTTTTCCTTGTCATTTGCGTTGACCAAGTGGCCTTTTAGATCCGCTTCCTTAAATCTGAGAGGAGGTTGTTTTACGGCTGTCAGTCTGGCGTTGTTGATCTCTAAATCTGGTGCGATACCTTCTGCCTGGATCGATCTGCCGCTTGGGGTATAGTAGAGGGCTGTGGTTAACTTCAGTGCGCGCTCATTGTTTAAGGGCAGTACCGTTTGTACCGACCCTTTACCGAAGCTTTCTGTGCCCATAACAACAGCTCGCTGTTGATCCTGCAATGCGCCGGCTACAATTTCGGATGCCGATGCGGAGCCTCCATTAATTAGTACTACGAGCGGTACGTTTTGACTGGGATCCTGGTCAGTCGCGTTATAGCGCAGTTCTGAATCAGGCAGGCGGCCCTTGGTATAGACAATTAATCCCTCACTCAGGAAAGCATCGCTGACCTCCACGGCCGCATTAAGAACACCTCCGGGGTTGTTACGCAAATCCAATATCAGACCTTTTAACGGCTTATGTTCTTTGTGAAATTCAGTAATGGCCTTAACTACATGATCCCCTGTTTCGACTTGAAACTGAGTGATACGAATATAGCCGTATCCGGGTTCCAGGTCTCTGCTCTTAACACTGGTGACCTTAATAATATCTCTGATCATGCTGATCACTAGTGGTTTGGTCTCACCTTCGCGCACAATGGTTAGCGTAATCTCTGTGCCGGGTTTGCCACGCATGAGTTTTACTGCCTCTTGCAGTGATAAACCTTTAACCGGTGTTTCATTGATCCGGATGATCAGATCCTGCGATTGAATGCCAGCCTTTATAGCAGGGGTATCGTCAATAGGAGTGACGACTTTAACAAAACCGTCTTCCATCTCCACTTCGATTCCGAGGCCGCCAAACTCCCCTTTTGTGCTTATTTGCAAATCGTCGAAGGCTTCCTTTTCCAGGTACACAGAGTGTGGATCCAAGCCCTCCAGCATACCGCGAATAGCGTTCTCGAATAGCGTCCTATCATCAACGGGGTCTACATAGGAACTTCTGATACGATCGAATATTTCAGTAAAAGTCCGCAAGTCTTTGAGTGGCAATAAGGTGTCTGGAATTGACTGGTCGGAAGTTTCAGGACTGTCATCTGCAGATATTGAGGTTGTAAAGATTAGGAGCAGAGTTATGCAACAGAAAGCTTTCAGAGCAGGAATAATTGATGGCATTTTTTGCGAAACCTGATTGCGGAATGGAATCAGGCTATATTACCCAAGCCGTGTGACTGAGTCATTTTTATTTGCTTATCTGCCGGGCAAATATAATCCGTGCTCTGTGTCGGTGGGTTAACCTCTGGCCAGCATCCATTTTTGCGGGTTTTGTGGTTGGCCTTTGTGACGGAATTCGAAATACAGCCCACTTTTAGCCCGCCCGCCACTGCTGCCTACTCGCGCAATCACTTCATTGGGATCGACCCAGTCACCGAGATCCTTATAAAGTGCCTGGTTATGGCCGTAAAGACTCATGTAGCCGTTACCATGGTCCAGAATCATAAGCAGCCCAAAGCCTCGCAGCCAATCTGAAAATACTACCCTGCCTCGGTGAATGGCTTTGACCTCATCGCCTTCTGCGGCTTCAATGAGTATGCCGCTCCAGCGCATATGGGAGGCTGGGTCCAGCATGCCGAACCGGTACGCTATTTTCCCAGGTGTGGGCCAGGGTAGCTTGCCCTTAAGTTGATTGATGGGTGCTGAGCTGTCAGGCAGCTCAAGTTCTGCGATAGCTTTTTCTACTTCACCCAATAGTCGCTCCAGATTCTTTTGGTTAGCGACCATCGCGGCCAGCTCCTCGTCTTTGTTTTTTATGGTTTTTTCCAGCCTCAGCAATACTGAGCGTCTCTGTGCTTTGCTGTTTTGTAGTGTTTTACTCCTAAACTCCAGCTGTTCTCTGGAGTGGCTTAGGGTTAGTTTTTCTTTCTGGATGTCGGATTCGTTCTGCTCAAGTTTGCCAATTATCTGATTGTAGGCGGAGATCTGTTTTGTGCGGGCTTGATTAAAATAATCGTAGTAACGAAACGCGCGAGCCAGTTGCTCAGGTTGTTCCTGGTTTAGCAGTACCTTCAAATACTCCTGACGTCCAATACTGTAGGCGGCGCGTATTTGGCTTGCAAGATAGACCTCCTGCTTTGCACGCGCCGTATTCAATTCCTGGCGTTCCTGGGTTAGTCGCTGAAGCGTTGTTTGTGCTTGTTCAATTTCTTTATTTACAGCAAATATTTTTTTGGAAATCCGGCCGATTTCAATCTCCGATTTTTTCAGCTCCTGCAGCGCTTTGGTGCGCTGGCCTTTGGCATCCTGCAGCCAGTGCTCAAGTTTTTTTATACTGGATTTTAGTTGCTGAAGCTGTTGTTCGGTTGCCTGCGTATCGCGCGCATGGGAGTCCGAAACTACGAGTGCCAGAAAAAGGCAGCATCCATGGAGCCATGCTTTTGCAACTTTCCGGGTTACACCTGATTTCATGGCACCATATTCATCGGTTAGGCTTTTTGGTATCCCTTGGCTGATTAGCCGCTATAGCTGGCTAAAGGTAGCGGATCATGGATTCCCCAGTCATTTCATCAGGTATTTCCAGGTCCATCATGCAAAGCAGGGTGGGCGCAATATCGGAAAGGCCGCCCGCCCGTTGCTCCATCATACTGGCACGTTGTGTGACATGCACAAGGGGAACCAGCTCACAGGTGTGCGCAGTATGCGGCTGTCCGGTTTGGTGATCGTTCATTTGCTCAACATTGCCGTGGTCAGCTGTGATTAAGCACTCTCCGCCGATGTTTTTCAGCGCCTCGAGAACACGCCCCAAACATAGATCAACTGCTTCTACGGCCTTGACTGCGGCATCAAAGTTACCGGTATGACCTACCATATCTCCATTAGCGTAGTTGCAGACAATAAGATCATAGTTCCCATTGTTAATGGCTTCCACCAGTTTGTCCGTGACTTCCGGCGCGCTCATTTCAGGCTTCAGATCATAGGTTGCAACCTGGGGCGAGGGAATCAGAACCCGATCTTCGCCCTGCTGTGGCTGCTCTTTTCCCCCGCTGAAGAAAAAGGTTACATGTGCATATTTTTCCGTTTCGGCGATACGTAGCTGGCGCTTACCCAGCTTTGACAGGTATTCACCAATGCTGTTGCTGAGATGGTTAGGTGGGAAAGCGCAGCTGGTTTTTATATCTGCGGCGTACTCCGTTAACATCACATAATCCGCCAGGGCCGGCCTTGTTTGCCGGTCAAACCCGTCAAACTCATTATCAACGAAGGCCCTGGTGATCTCCCGCGCTCGATCGGCACGAAAATTCATAAAGACTATGGCGTCGCCGTCCTCAATCTTAACAGGCGCAGCATCCTTTGCTGCGATTAGCGTAGCTTTGACGAACTCATCATCTTCACCGCGAGCGTAGGCATACTCAAGCGCACTGACCGCATCGTCCGCCATATACTCGGCATCGCCCAGTACCAGCATGTTATAGGCTTGTTCGATTCTGTCCCACCGATTGTCGCGGTCCATTGCATAATATCGGCCAATTAAGCTGGCAATTCGCCCGCAATTCAGTCCGCTCAATTTGCGCTCAATTTTCTGTATTGAACTTCTGGCGCTGCGCGGAGGCGTATCTCTACCGTCGAGAAATGCGTGAACGTAAATCGATTTTGCGCCACGCTGCACTGCCAGATCGATCATCGCCTCTATATGGTCTTCATGACTATGTACTCCGCCAGGGGACAATAGGCCGAAAATATGCACCGCTCTCTGATTTGTGGTGACTTGATCAATTGCAGAACAGAGAGCCGGATTTTGGAAAAACTCACCCTCTGCGATCGCTTTACTGATCCGTGTGTAACTTTGAAAAACGACGCGCCCGGCACCCATGACCATATGCCCTACTTCTGAATTACCCATCTGATCTTTGGGCAATCCTACATCCAGGCCGGATGCCGAAATGAGTGTGTGCGGTGCTTCCTGCCAAAGC
>CBDUGR010000138.1:0-6318 GCA_965366515.1 uncultured Gammaproteobacteria bacterium
GTCCGCACGAAAATAGGTGCGCACCTGATTGATGCCGTCACCGGCGGGAGATTGAATGCCGGTAGCGACTGAGATTCTTTGTCCTGACCGAGCTTTATCAATGGCATTATGATCAAAGTTTGCTGCAGACTGTGCTAATCCTGCAGTCACCATGAGCACCAATGCTGATAATGCCTTCCCAAGGGAAAAAGCACTTTTGATTTCCATACTTACCTCCTTATTTTTGATTTATTCGTCTGCTTGCGAACTGACCCATAAACAGTTGGTAAGGCATGGGTTGGAATTTGGTGTCCGCTAGTTAAGACGTCTGGAAAATCAGAAGTACCTACAATACAAGAGCCCAAAAAATGGTAGAAGAGCAGTAATGCTTGAATGTTTGTGAGTTACTCACAAGCAGCTTGAGAATTTCCCGCTTGCGGCGAAAATTCGGATTGAAGTATCCCGGTGAGGTTATAATGATGCTTATTGGTGGCTATTTAAACGCTTTATTTCTACTTCATGTCTTACTGCAAATTCAAGCAGTTTTCCCGACCCCTGGACACCGAGAATCGAGCATATATTTAAGCGATGATTCTGTACGGTTCGGTGACTGATATGCATTAGATCAGCTATTTCACGGCTGGTCTTAAAATCGCTTAAGAGTTGTAGCAGTGTGAGTTGCGTGTTGGTCAGCTGATTCAATTTGGCAACAACAGCGCTATCCACGGGAGATTGAAGAACAGCCGGGGAGGCCAGGGAGGGGCTGACGTAGGTGTTTCCCTCGCGTACCGATTTCAGGCAGTTGTGAAGCTGGTCATAGGCATCCTCCTTGAATAAATAACCTTTTGCGCCCATCGAAATGGCTTTATCGATAAAGGCTTCATCCGTTAGCATGGTTAAAATAATGCAGGCTGTTTCCGGGCAGTTTTCCTGTGTCCATTGCACCACGCCGAGTCCATCGGTGTTGGGCATAAACAGATCTACGATTACGATTTCAGGTTTGTGGAAGTTAATAAGCCGAATTGCTGATTGCCCATCGTTTGCTTCAGCGACAACCGACATGCCTTCGTATTGCTCCACCAGGTTTCTCACCCCCTGCCGAAAAATAGGGTGGTCGTCAGCAATTAAAATGTTAGTTTTATTCATATTTTTATGCTGCATTAAAACTGACAGTGACCAAAGTGCCTTCGCCTGGAGTAGATTCAATATTAAGGCTGGCATCAATGATGTTTGCACGATCCTGCATGGAAGTCATCCCAAGACCGGTATTTTCTTTTAAGGTTTTACTGAATCCGCGGCCGTTGTCCTGAATCGACATCAAAATAAGGTTGTTTTCCTTATGCAATGATATGCGACAGAGACTCGCCTGTGCATGAGTAAGTATATTATTAACGGCTTCCTGCACAATACGGTAAAGATGAATTTTTTTCGATTCAGGAATGGCTTCTTCCTGGATGGAAATATCAACTTTGAAAAGTGGGGTACCTTCAATTCGGCACTGTTTCACTAGAGAGTCCAGTGCTGAGATCAAGCCTAGGCGCCCAAGCTGACTTGGGTGTAGCCGGTGTGATAGCAGGCGGACTTCGCTAATGGTTTGCTTCAATAATGTCAGAGTTTGTTGTTGATCCATCATCGGAGAGAGCGATGTTTCGGATTCGTCGGACTGGGATCTCAGATTGATATGCACCAGCGAAAGTGTTTGGCCAATTGAGTCGTGGAGTTCTCTGGCGATATGGCTTCGATCCTCCTCCAGCTTGGCCACCATTTTTTGGCTAAAACTGGATTGTAGCTGCAGATTTTTCTCCTGCGCGATATTCTTTTCCGTTTCGAGCAATTTGATACGGCTGGCAAGAAACAGTGAAAGGAGCAGGGTTTCTGCGGCTGTCGCGAGTTCCAGCATATGACTAAAAACAAATCGATCCGGTAACCAGCCAAATTCGAAACCAAAGGATCCCAGAGCGCCCGGTAGAACGATACAGAAGAAATTAATCACCAGAAATTTGGAGGCCGCAACTTTTGCCCTCCAGGCAATGATCACCCAATAGCCGATCATTACAATGACGATGAGACTGCAGGTATATATGACACTTGACCCCAGGCTATAAGGGAGAGCTAATCCGGGCAGTGCGAGCAGACAAACCAGTATTAATATCGGCCTAAATTGCTTTGCTTTTTCGGGTAAATAACGAGGCAGTTCGAGGAAATTGTAGACAAAGAGCGGTCCGGATATGTTCATTATAGTCAGCGCTATAGGTACAACGCTGTTGGTGCTGTTTGCAAAGCCAGGCCACAGAAGTTGTCCAGCATAACCAGAAAGGGAGTAAATCAGCAGCGCAGCACTGAAATGATAAAGTACATAAAAAAGATAGGCAGTATCGCGTATGCTTATATACAGGCATAAATTATACAAAATCATGCTCGCTAAAACACCCAGCAAAATGGCATACCAGGAACTGTTCAACAGATTGGAAGCGGTAAATTCATCTTGACTCTGAATCAGCCAGTTGAGCCGTAAAATACCTTCCGATGTGCTGCGTACATAGTATTCGCTGGCCTCTGCAACAAGCGGGAATACATGCAATGGGTGGTTTACTGGTTTGTCTGAAAATGGTACTGAGTCACCCGATATTAACCAGGGCTCCTCACCTGTTTCAGGACTTGCATCGCGATAGAGTATTACCTGGTCCAGGTAACCTGGGCCGATGACAAGGTAGCGCTTGGCGGACAGGTTTTCAGCTTTAGGTATGGAGAAGTTTAACCACAATACGGAATCCGAACTGTCTGCGCTAATCCGGTTTGCTGATACGGGCAGAAAACGCTGTTCACTTTTTAAAGCCTTTACTTGATTGAGTGACAGTATTTGGCTGCTGTCCTCGAAAACGTAATATTCTGTTTTTTGTTTTTGAGCGAGTTCTTCGCTGGATGTTGGTAAGGAGATAAGCAGAAAGAAAAACGCAAGAAGGCTGGCTGCGAATTGCGACCCGATCCAAAAAGGTTTCTTCAGCATGGCAGATTTTTTGGTGCGCATATAATTAGAGTTTATGGCCTGGCGATGAACGACCCCGTCGCCAGGTCTTTAGGCTGATGCCGAACGATTTATGTTTTATTGTGCACATGTAACCTTCTTCTTGGCAGCTGTTATGAGGTTGTTGAAACAGGATCGCATGATAGCTTTGCCCTGATTTGCATCATTATTTCATATAAAGATGAGCATAAAAAGGTAATGCTGCATGTCGAATTTCTAGCTGATATCAGGGAAAAGTCTTTTTTTTCATACACTTCACAGATCCGTTTTTGCATTTGAGTAGCATTGACCTGTTCGCAAAGGTTGGAGTATATTCATACAAACAGTAGGGGTTTAATGTCAGTTGGTGACTTAATTAGCAATGCAGCGCTTAAAAATATAATAATTGGATTGTGCATCGGGTTTCTTCAAGTGGCTTTGTTGTGGTGAATTAATGTGAGTAACTATTTACTTGATACCAGTAATATAAACGTTCGGCAACAGCTTGATTTTTGGGTGGATGTGGTTTGTCGAACCTATACCGGGATGACTGTTCACAAAGCGGGTGTGGATTCGGTTGGCAGTGGCTTTGCAGGAAAAATGGCTGTTAAAGATCTGGGGCAGATCTCTATCTCTTTAGCTAGCGCCGAACGAAGCCGCGTCGATCGCACTAGGGCTAATATTTCCCACAGTACTGAAGATATTTTCCTGCTTTATCTGCAGGCTCGGGGGCAATCACAATTGCGGCAATCGAATCAGGATGTTTTCCTGCAGAAAGGTGATATGGCCTTATACGATGCTACCCGACCTTCGCAATTGAATCTGATGCCGGAATCTGCCAATCAGCATGAAATGATCGTGGTTAAAATTCCCGCTCCCCATTTAATAACGCTGGCTCCAGGCGCTCGAGCGTTAGCGGGAATTAAAATGGATGGGGGTACCGGTATTAGTGCAATTTTATCCAATTTAATTCTGAATGCCTGGAAACACCGAGATGAACTTACCGGTAATTTTGAAACGCAGGTTGCGGATAAGCTGCTGGATTTTATAGCCCTTTCATTGAACGAATATATGCCCCAGCAATTATCTGGTTCAACTGTTCAGGCTGGACACTTATTGCAGGTCAAACAATTTATTAATAACCGGTTGACCGACCCTGAACTTTCCATTGCGATGATCAGTGCGGCTAATTCGATTACGCCTCGGTATTTGCACAAGCTTTTTAAAGTAGAGCCATTTACTGTCTCTCAATATATTTTAAACCGCCGTCTTGAGGAGTGCGAGAAAGCACTCAGAAGCCGACAGTATGCCAGCTACAGCATTACAGATATTGCTCATATGTGGGGATTCAAGGATTCTGCACATTTCGGTCATACTTTTAAAAAGAAATTTATCGTGAGTCCAGGTGAATACCGAAAGTGCTTTGGCGCTTGAATTTCCCTTCCAGAACTACTGTTCACTGTCAGACATAGCTTAAGACGCTCTGGTACATGTACTATATCGAGCAATATCTAAAATAGAAAATAGAACTATCTTTGCGGCGACTGACTAATCACGCAAAGAGTATCTAAGTGGTCTTAAAAAAATAATACTAATAAAACAATACAATTAATGAAAATTGATAGGCAGTGTGTTTTTGGCATTTTATACGCCAAAAGCGTTTTCAATTTGAGTGTGTATTTCCTGGTCAAACTGCTTGGAAGGTAGACAACTCATGCCATTAATGGAAGGAAAATTATGAAAGTACTTTGGTATGTTCAACTGTGCTCGCTCGTCACTTTTTTTTCGATAACAACCAACACTATTGCAGAGTCTGCTAATGAGTGGCAGTCCGGTAACCAAATCTATAAGAATATCTGTGGCCATTGTCATGAAGCGGGTGTTGGCCCGAAGCTTTCGGGCAGAGATCTTCCCGCAGCTTATTTCAAAACAATGGCTCGCAATGGTCGTGCCGGGATGCCGGCATTCAGGCCTACAGAGCTATCAGATCAAGATCTGGAAAAAATTGCAGCGTATTTGGTCAGCAAGGGAGTAACAGGAAAATGAATACTGGTATTTCGAGGCGCGGTTGTCTGAAGTTATTAGTGGCTGGCGGGGCGCTTAGCCTGGCTCCGGTGCAGATACTTCAAGCGGGCCAGAGAACTCGGGCGCTGGTGATTGCGGCCAGTGAGGAAGACTGTCAGCTATTTACAGAGGGCGTGGCACAGAAGGCTTACCCGGTTCCGTTGCCAAATTCTGCCGGCCAGCTTAACGGGCTAAGTGCATTGTCAGAGATGTCCAGCGGAGATCTGATCGTTGGCCTGGTAAATGATGCTCAAAAAGTATTGATTGAGTCGTTTATCAATGATCGCCGAGGAATGGTTCACGAAATTGCCAGAGTCAGCAGTGATTTGAGCGGGCAAGGACTGGTTGCACTAGGTGCGATGACAATTAATGCCGCTTTATCAGATAAGCGAGCAGCGGCTGCGGTCGGGAATTCCGTTATCGGGAATGGATCGCTCATCAGTTTTTACGGCTACATTTCATAATCTATCGACTGGTTTACGGGTGATTTTCATTAATGTCGCAGTCTGACAAACCAAGAAATTAAGAGAAGAGGTTTCGTTATTATGTCTATTAACGTTTTACCCCCAGGAGTTTCCGGCAAGAATTTTGAGAAAGCTCTAAAAGAATATAGCGCAATTGTCGGTTCTGAAAACGTACATGTTTCCTCGGATAGTTTAGGGTCTTATCAAAAAATCATGATCCCCGTAGAGGCAAGTGACTATGCGCCGGCGGGGGCTCTGGCTCCAGGCTCAGTTGAGGAGGTCCAGGAAATTCTTCGGGTTTGTAATAAATATAAAATCGCTGTGTGGCCTGTATCCACCGGTAAAAACTTTGGTTATGGCTCCGCATCAGCAGCCACCAAAGGGCAGATGATTTTGGATCTGCGTCGCATGAATAAAATTATTGAAGTTGATGCCGACCTGGGTACCGCGCTGATTGAACCAGGTGTAACCTATCAGCAACTGAAAAACTATCTGGTCGAAAACAACATTCCGCTTTGGCTATCGTGCCCTGCGCCCTCGGCTATCGTTAGTCCGTTGGGTAATACCATTGATCGTGGTGTGGG
This sequence comes from uncultured Gammaproteobacteria bacterium, assembly GCA_965366515.1. Taxonomy (GTDB): domain Bacteria; phylum Pseudomonadota; class Gammaproteobacteria; order Pseudomonadales; family IMCC2047; genus JAJFKB01. Next base: position 6,096 of record CBDUGR010000138.1, read on the forward strand.
ATACACACCTTACGGCGAGCACTTTTTGTTCTCCTGTGGGATGGAGGTGGTTCTGGCTGATAGCCAGGTTCTGCGTACCGGTATGGGGTCGATGGAGAACTCTAAATCATGGCAGGTCTTCAAATGGGGATACGGCCCCTATCTGGATGGTATTTTTACCCAGTCTAACTATGGCATTGTGACTAAGTTAGGTCTCTGGTTGATGCCCCAACCGCCCGCTTTT
>CBDUGR010000139.1:0-6303 GCA_965366515.1 uncultured Gammaproteobacteria bacterium
GGTATGTCGCCACGCAAGAGATTATATCCAGTTTGAAGACGAACAGATGTTCAGGCAAAAGGTTCGCTTTCATCTATTGGTAGACCAGGCAGATTTTTACCTGTCTTGCACCAGAGGTCGGCGCTGGTTTAACAAGTATGTGCGTATTCATGGCGACAAAATAGATAAGGATCAAGGCTCTTTATTTGTAACCTTTCATTGGGGGCAGGGTTTCTGGGCGTTAAAGTATTTTAACCAGCTGGGATTTAAGCCAGCCTGGTTACACGCGCCACTGCAAAGTAAAATGAAGTGGGGGTCCTGCGTCAGTGGACTGGTGGGCAAAGGTAGAATAGCTCAGGTAGGCAGGTTAGCGGAAGCGGTTCCAATTGCGGTAGGTAATAGCATCGAGAAAATGCGCTATAGGCTAGTTGAGGAAAAGAGCTCGGTCATGGCAATGCCAGATGCTCCATTGCGACCCGGCGCCTCGGCCATTCCGGTCAAGTTGTTAGGAAAAAATGCAAGGCTACCAGCCGGAGTCATCCGAATGGCCGCTAGTGAAAATATTCCTGTTTATGCCTATACCATGATCGTCAATCCTGAAGACGGAACGCGGGATTTGTGTATTCGCGGTCCTATACAATATCAGGATGAGGAATCTTTAGCACAGGCTTTGGCGGACATGTTGACCGAGGCTATAGAAAAAGATCCATCAGCGTGGTATGTATGGCCTTTTGCCGATAGTTTTTTTGAGCCATCATCTGAAAATAGTTGTGTGGCGTAGCGGGAGCCTTTCCCATTAAAAATATAAAATAGCTAAGGGAAAAAGGTTGGAAAGTAAAAATATCAACTACTTACCAGCGCTTGATCATATCAGAGCTTATGCAGCCCTGCTGGCAGTTTTTTATCACGGGCTTCAGCTTTTCTGGCATCAGGAGGCATATGGTGAGTTATTTCGGCCCACGCATTGGCTGTCTGTAGATAACCCTTTACTAGCAGTTATTGTTGAAGGGCATACAGCCGTTGCTCTGTTTATGGTTTTAAGTGGATTTATATTCACTTATGGGGCGCAGGGACGTAATGTTGTTTACCACAGGTTTATCTTTAACCGATTCCTAAGAACTTACCCGTTATTTATAGTGCTGATAGTTGTTGGTCTTTCAGTGCTACCTCAGAATTTTAACTGGCAGGCGCTATTAACAACCCTTTTCAGTTTTGCCAATATGCCCAATCATTTAAGTATTCCACCATTTTCCGCAATGTTTTGGGCGGTTTCTGTGGAATGGCACTTTTACCTGCTATTTCCCTTTCTATTGTTGTTTTTAAACCAGTATGGTCGAGGGTATTTGCTGGGATTGATCCTGCTTTTTCTGCTATTTCGTCTGATGGGGTATTTGCTGACGGATCAGACGGTGCAACTTTCCTACTTTACGATTGTTGGTCGAATGGATCAGTTTTTAATTGGTATGCTGGCTGGATATTGGTGTAGCCAGGGTAGTATCAATAGAATAAAGAGTTGGAGCTTTCCCTTTAGTGGATTGTTAGCAGTGATGATACTCTACTTTTTTCATCGAACGGGTGGTTGGCCTGTTGAAAGCCCTTACAGAATTCTATGGACGACTCTGGAAGGTGTGGTCTGGGCTCTGTTTTTGGTCAGTTACCTATCCTTCGCTCGATTAATTCCGGAAAAACTGTCGCGAGGAATTGCTTCGGTGGGAATTATCAGTTATTCAGTGTATCTGATACATTTCGTAATTATTTATCTATTGGTAACCAAGGGTTGGTATTTGGATTTTGGTTTGAGCGTGATCATGAATGCGCTGCTTAATACGTTGATACTGGCTCTGCCCTGTACACTGCTGATTTCAGCGCTTTCCTATTATCTGATCGAGCGGCCCTTCCTTCGGTTACGCACAAAATATTATCGGTGACTGAGTGTACAATTCGGCCAGACAAAGATTGTTTTTAATTTTCCAAATGAGTCAGCGTGAAGTGGTAGGACGCTATCGAGGTTCTGTGATGGGCCTAATGTGGTCCTTTGCCCACCCAATTGTCATGCTGTTGGTATATACCTTCGTATTCAGCTTTATTTTTAAAGTGCGGTGGGGTACCGGAGATGCCAGCAATACAAATTTTGCGCTGAATTTGTTTGTCGGTATTTTGATACATGCGTTTTTTGCAGAATGTACCAATCGTGCTCCGAGCCTGATGGCTGACAACATTAACTACGTAAAGAAAGTTGTTTTCCCGCTATGGGTACTTCCTGTGGTTCTGATCGTCAGCTCGCTATTTCATATGTTAGTCGGGTTTCTTGTATTATTCGGATGTGTATTGATTTTTCTAGATCAGCTTTACCTCACAACATTGCTCATCCCTCTGCTATTTTTACCTTTTATATTGATGGTGGCGGGTACGACATGGCTATTCTCCGCGCTGGGGGTGTATCTTCGAGACCTGTCGCAAGTTTTACCTGTCGTATCCACAGTTATGCTCTTTCTTGCGCCTGTATTTTATCCCATTACGGCTTTACCTGAAGCGTTTCAGCACTATCTATATCTGAATCCACTTACTTATATTATTGATGAGTCCAGAAATCTGATCCTATTGGGTAGGCTGCCAAATTTCGAGTACTTGGCATATTTTTATACGGTGAGTATCCTGCTGGCGTTATCCGGATGGTCGTTTTTTAAGAAAACCAAGCAGGGGTTTGCCGATGTCCTCTAACATTGCTTTGTCCGCCAAAGGAGTATCCAAAAATTATGATATTTACTCGCGCCCTCTGGATCGGTTGCTTCATTTGTTTTTGGGGAGTAATTTTAAGAAAGGCAAATCCTTTACTGCGCTGTCGGATGTTAGTTTTGAAGTTGAAAAAGGTGAGACACTAGCAATAATTGGTCGAAATGGCGCAGGTAAATCTACATTACTGCAGGTTATTTGCGGGATTCTGACGCCAAATCAGGGCGATGTACAGATTAATGGACGAGTTGCTGCGCTTCTTGAGTTGGGGGCTGGATTTAACCCCGAATTTACCGGAAGAGAAAATATTTACATGAAAGCGGCTATCTACGGTTTGGAGCGTAAAGCCGTTGATGAGTTAATTCCCGAGATATTAGCTTTTGCCGAGATCGGTGATTTTATCGACCAGCCGGTGAAGACCTATTCCAGCGGCATGTTCGTACGTCTAGCCTTTGCTGTTATCGCGCATTTGAAGGCGGATATATTAGTGATTGATGAAGCGTTGGCAGTGGGAGATGTCTATTTCACTCAAAAATGTATGCGGTTTTTAAGAGAATTCGCAACCCACGGAACTTTGCTCTTTGTCAGTCATGATACACATACGGTTGTTAATCTTTGCAAAAAAGCAATTTGGCTGGATGCTGGTAAAGTTGTCGCGAGCGGGGATGCTAAAAATGTATGTGATGCGTATCTCGGATCTTTTTTTGAAGACAAGCTCAATAGCGTAGAGCCTGTTAAGGATGACAGCAGCGATCAGCCCACAAAGCAAAAAACCAATGAGTTTGGGCTCATGGGCGCAAAGATTGTTTCTGTCGAATTGAAGGATAGTGACGGGGCTCCTCTAATCGTTGTGGGGCGTCGGGTCAGTGCAAAGTTGATCGTGATCTGCGAGGCGACAGAAAGTATCAGTAAGCCGATAATTGGGTTTTTTATAAAGGACAGGGTGGGGCAGATGCTATTTGGAGATAATAGTATCGAGCTCGCGCCGGACTGGCAGGAAATGCAAGCTAGAGACAGGTGTAGAGTCGAATTTGAGTTTAAAATGCCGCATTTGGCTACCGGAGACTATACCATCGGCGTGGCAGTTGGAGCAGGTACGCAGGATCAGCATGTACAACATCATTGGATACATGATGCGCTTTCATTTCGGTCGCAGGCACCACCCCAGTTAACCGGGATAATGGTCATGGAGGAGTTGCAATGTGTTGTAGAGAATACTGTGGCTGAGACACCAGAGAAAGTCAGGCATGATGTTGAAAAGTGATGATGTTGAAAAGTGTCGTAGTTGAGAACGCATAAAATTAGAAGTCCGCAAGCGAGTGAAAGTGGTAGTCGATGTGAAATGTGGAGTTAGATTTTTACAATGTCTAGAAGTTTTAATAAGGCAAATTAATGGAGCTTTTTAGTAAAGAAGCGTTAACCAAAAGTCTTGGGTATATGCCAGACAGGGTAACCGAAATAGAATCCTGGCATAGGCACATACCCTTTGCATATTGGCTTTTGGGCGCACTTAAGCCTAATGTGTTGGTAGAACTAGGGACGCATAGAGGCGACTCTTACTGTTGCTTTTGCCAAGCGGTAGAGAGTTTCAAGTTAGCGACCAAATGTTATGCGGTTGATACCTGGGAGGGTGATTCACAGGCCGGCTACTATGGAGCCGAAATACTGCAAGATCTGCGTACTTATCATGACCCTAGATATGGTGCGTTTTCCACGCTATTGCAAAATACTTTTGATCAGGCGTTAGGTGAGTTCGAAGAAGGCAGCATTGATTTGTTGCATATCGACGGCCTGCACACCTATGAAGCGGTAAAACACGATTTTTTAAGTTGGAAGCCCAAGTTAAGCGAAAAAGCGGTCGTATTATTTCACGATACCAGTGTACGAGAGGGTGATTTCGGTGTCTGGCGATTGTGGGAAGAGTTGCGGGAAGATTACCCCGGCTTTAATTTTGAATTTGGTTATGGGCTGGGCGTGCTGTTGGTCGGATCTAAGCCTGAGGTTGCGGTATCTGAGTTCCTGGATGTTGCAACGAAAGATTCCGAACTGATATCCAAATATTTCGAGCGAATGGGTGATGCTATAGCGCTGCGCCGGGCTAATGAGCAGCTTGCAGGAGTGGTCGCTACTAAAGATCAATTGGGACAGGATTTGCAGCTGGCACGCGATGTGGTTGCAAAGCGGGATTCTGAACTAGAAAAAAGAAATGAAGAACGAGAAAAGCTGGGAAAAGACCTCACCCACGCGCGCAATATAGTCGCTGAAAGAGATGAAGCTTTGCAACAGCAGTTTGCAGAGCTACTCAATCTGCGGGAAGAGCTGGAAAAAACCAGAGAGCAAAAAAGTACCATTGAATCGGAGAGGGTGGCACTTGAAAAGCGTGTAGAGGCACAGAAGCGGCAGATCGTAAAAATTACCGATGCTTATGCGCAGCAGCAGGCCCAGCTAAAGCTAGTGCGCAATTCCAAGGTCTGGCAATTACGTAACTCTCTTGCAAAGATTTTGGGTAAACCCTCCATCAAACTGGATACCCAAAACCCAGACCTGCAGGTTTGGGAAACTGAGTTAGTAGAACAAACCAGTTGTGTCGATATTATTATTCCCGTCTATGCCGGTTTGGAGGAGACGAAAAACTGTATCGAGAGCGTACTGTCCAGCAGTTTTAATACGGATGCAGAAATCATCGTTATTAACGATGCCAGTCCAGAGCCAGAGTTAGTTGAGTATTTGATAGGCATTGAAGACAAAATCACACTTTTACACAACGAAACTAACAAGGGATTTGTTGCGACCGTAAATCGTGGTATGAACCAGCATCCGAACCGCGATATTCTTTTGTTAAACAGTGATACCCGAGTAGCGAACGATTGGTTGGATCGCATTCGAAACTGTGCCTATAGCAGTAAGAACGTGGCTTCAGTCACACCTTTCTCAAATAACGCTACTATTTGTAGTTATCCGGTCTTTTGCCAGGATAATGAAATTCCTAAAGGATTTGATGATGCGTCGCTGGATCAGTTATTTAGTGAAGTGAATCAAGGACAGTCGGTTGCGATACCAACAGGCGTTGGTTTCTGTATGTACATTCGACGTGATTGTTTGCAACAGGTTGGCGCATTCGATGAGGTTCTTTTCGGCAGAGGTTATGGCGAGGAGAATGAGTTTTGTATGCGTTCGGCAGAGGCTGGCTGGCAGCATCTGTTATGCGCAGATACTTTTGTGTATCACGCGGGTGGTGTTAGCTTTGCGGATACCCAGAACGAGCATCAGCAGGCGGGAAGTAAAGCACTCAATTCTCTATATCCGGATTACAATGCGTACATTCAATCCTTTGTGCACAGAGATACGATTGCACCCTTGCGGTTTGCATTGGATTTGCGCATTCATACCGGGGATAGCAAACCTGTTGTATTGATGATTAATCATAGCCGTGGCGGTGGCACGGAACGCCATCTTAGCGATCTGGCTGAGCAATTGTCTGATAAGCTAACCGTGCTGATGTTACACCCCTATGGTGCTGAAGGGGCTGCGGCTTACTTGACGGTACACGGGTGTGACGCGGGTAATAAGCTGATATTCGATCCTCTGTGT
>CBDUGR010000140.1:0-6260 GCA_965366515.1 uncultured Gammaproteobacteria bacterium
GTATTGGACAGCAAATCCGAGTTAAAAACAGTGCCTCGAAACGTATTGTGAATGCTCGGGTAAAAGAAAAAGGCCTGGTACAGGTGTCGATCTAATGAAAAACACCCGGTTTGCCAGCTTAAACATTTGACTAAATTTGATTAAACAAGACTCAGCGTTGATAATTAGCAGTTCCAGGCAGCAACAAAAGACAAATTATTGCTGAAAGTAGGCTAAAGTTTTTACCGCCAAGGCCGATAACTTGGATACTAGCAAGTACTAGAGCGAACTATGGTTAACGACATCAACGGGCTAAACCCGACAACTGCACAAAGTAGCACCGGCAAAAAAGCTGGTCGCGTGGATGCTGTTGGCGCTGAAAATCTAACCCCGGCTGAACCACTTCAGGAATCAGCCGCGGATAGCTTTGAATTAAGCTCTCAGGCTCAATTACTGAGTCAGCTGGAAGCTAAGATCAGCGAGTTACCCGAAGTCGACCAGGATCGTGTTAATGCCCTCCGCGATGCCATAGACAAAGGACAATTTGAGATCGACAGTTTCAGTCTGGCCCAGGATATTGTCAACTTTGAGTTTAAATAATCGCAGACCCTGATTTTAGAATCTGCTTTTGCTAGACCCGAATGGAGAATACCATGGCTATTGCTACTGACTTTTTGTCGTCCGTCATTCAAGCATCAGAACTGCTGAATCAACTTACCGCATTACTGGAAAAAGAGCGTCACGCACTTGAGACAAGTGATGCGCAACAATCCCAGGCGATACTCCCCGATAAAACCACATTGCTCAAGTTACTGGAACAAAACGCCCAGGAACGTGGCCAACTACTTGTGTCCTCGGGTTTTGAAGCCAATAGCGAAGGCGTACAGGCGTTTATTGAACAACTGCCAAACTCTTCGCATCGTGAAATAGCAGCACGCTGGGAGGAGCTACAAACTCAGATGCGTAACTGCAAGGATGCCAACACGGTCAATGGGAAAGTCATTCACCGCTCCCGACAACAGATCGATACTCTGCTAGGGCTATTGCAGGGCAACCGGAATAGCGGCAAAATATATAACAATTCAGGTACCGCGCAGTCCGTTAATCACAATCCGATGCTCGCTAAAGCCTGAAGCTGTTAGTCGCTATACGCGGCTGGTGGCACAGAGAAGTGGCACATAAAAGTCGCGGCGTCAGTAGCAGCTATTTGACGAGAGACAAGGTATTAAAAGGAGAATTAAAGCTCTACACAGGGAATAGCTCACAACAATCATTCTGCACCCGCGCTTGCTCTATTAGACAACACTACTAAACTTATTATAAAAATCAGTGAGTTGCAGGCATCAAAAGTGGACAATGAAACCAACGACAACGTCGGTGACCCCTTAGGTGTAATTGGGGTTCAGACTATTTCAAACCAGCAGCAGATTTTTAGCATTTTGTCCTCTGTACAAAAAGCACGCGCTCCTATTACCATTAAATTTGAGAATAACGACCGCTATTACACCAGCCTGATTCTACGTACCGATCTTGACGATAACTACATGATCATTGACGAAATCGCTCCGCAAGACGGTCATCAACTGGCGTTGGAGAAACGTCCCTTTTCAATACGAGGCAGCCATAAGGGCGTCAGTCTTTTCTTTCGTCCCAACCAAATAGCGGGCTCCGGCATCGAGTCGGATATTGCCTTCTATAAAATCCCTTTGCCGAAGGAGATGATCTATCAACAGCGTCGCCATGCCTATCGTGCAATCGTAGCGCGCGCGCTGCAAATTAATGTCACACTTTCTGGCAGCCATCGATATGGCCCATTGACCGGCCGCCTTTTTGATCTATCTCTCTCCGGTTGCCGTATTAATTTTGAAGGTGAGGTCAAACCTGCCCTGGTGCGTAGCGATAAGTTTGAAAGCTGTAAAATCCTGTTGAACGATTTTGCTCTGGACACTCCAGTAACGCTAAAGCATGCAACCTTTATACGAGACTGGGGCGAGACAACCTGTGGATTTCAATTTGAAGGATTGGATGGCACATCACAGAAACTGATCGACCGTTTTGTCTATTTTCTGCAACGCGAAGCGCGCCGCCTGGAAACCAAGTAGCGCGCCGCACTTCAACAAGGGTCACTAACCGTCAACCTGTAAAGTAGGCTTCATTTATCCACATATGAACCACAATACTGGCGACATACCCCAGAGCGATAACCGGAGTCCATTTAAGGTGCCCAAAAAAAGTATAGCGACCTCGCGCCTGTCCCATCAGCGCCACTCCAGCTGCTGACCCAATAGATAATAGACTTCCACCGACACCAGCCGTCATCGTAACCAATAACCACTGCCCTGCCGACATATCAGGGTTCATACTCAAAACAGCAAACATGACGGGAATATTATCGACAATGGCGGAGAGCACACCGACCAGAATATTTGCCTGAGTCGCGCCCCACTCCATATACATCACTTCAGAAATCATGGCCAGGTAACCCATATACCCTAAGCCACCCACACAGAGCACCACGCCGCAGAAGAATAACAGCGTGTCCCACTCCGCATCAGCCACTTTGCTGAATACATCAAAGGGGACCACGTTCCCTAGTCGCTTTAACGCCTCTTCATCTCCTAAGGCTAAAGCTTGATCTTTTTTTCTGGCCAGCGATGCTGGCAGTGTTTTACGTAAAAAATAACCAAAGAACTGTAGATACGCCAGCCCCGTCAACATACCGATAACCGGCGGCAATTGTAATACCGAATGGAAAGTAACAGCCGTTGTGATGGTGGCTAAAAATAACAGCACGATGCGCTTGGCACCGCGTTTAGTCTCAACCCTCTCATCACTGGCATCCGGTTTTTCCTTAGGAATAAAAAAATGCATCACCGCAGCCGGAACTATAAAGTTAACCAATGATGGAATGAATAGAGAAAAAAATGTCCAAAAATCCAGAATGCCCTTCTGCCAAACCATCAGTGTAGTAATATCGCCAAATGGGCTGAATGCCCCACCCGCATTGGCGGCTACAACAATATTGATACAGGCCAGTCCGACGAACCGTTGATTGGTGCCACCCACCGCCATCACTACGGCGCACATCAGCAGAGCTGTTGTCAGGTTATCTGCCACCGGCGAAATAAAGAATGCCAGCCCTCCAGTCATCCAGAACAATGTTCGAAAACTAAAGCCACGCTGTACCAGCCATGAGCGCAACGCATCAAACACCAAGCGCTCTTCCATTGCACAGATATAGGTCATGGCCACCAACAAAAACAGCATCAGCTCGGCATATTCCAGCAAACTGTGACGTACCGCTTGTTCCACTACGTGTGGGATACCCTGCTGTACATAGACCCAGGCGATAACGGCCCAGATAATCCCCGCCGCCAGCAAAACCGGCTTGGATTTCCGCAAATGCGTCATCTCTTCCAGCATCACCAGCAGATAGGCCAACACAAAGATGGTTAACGCGATATAGCCCGCCGGGTGTCCGGTAAGATCCAGCGTTTTAGCAGTTTCAGAAGCAATAGATAATTCAGACCAACCCAAGAGAAAACCTAATAAAGGCAGCAACAGCCCGTATCTCACGATTAAATTCCTTTCGACAGTTTTAGCAGTGGTTTTAGCGATAGCATGAAGGGAGCAGATCTCCCACCAGGCAAACCGAAATAATTTCAGCCTGCCTGACGGTCACCAAATATACACCAGGATTTGTACTCTGGGTTATTCATTACATTTATTGTGGCTATTTTTACTCCTAAACAGCCCAGTCCGGATTAAGCAGAATCAAGCGCCGATAATCCACCTCACGATCCACGTCCCAGAGCATGGGCAGCTCTTGAACAGACCAGCCTATTTTATAGGCAATCGCCTTGGTTTGCTTGAACACTCTGCTACTCCCCCATTCAATACCTGAAAACAACCGGGCTTCTGGATTGCGCATACCAACCAACACATAACCACCATCTTCGGCAGGCCCCAACACCAGTCTTGAATCCGCTCCAGCATCAACCATCTTTGCAGACGCCTGCTCCAGATATCCAGCATCCAATTCAGGACAATCACTTCCTATAACTAGAACGAATTCATAATGTTGAAGCGTTTTCTTAATAGCGTTTCTCATTCTATCACCGAGCGTATCTCCCCACTGTACATGAATATCGATCGGATATTTTTTGCTTAGGTCGTCTATAAATTCGTCCCTCTCCACTGCTTCGCTTAACCATAGTTGCACAGGGCATAAATCAGCATCACAGCAGATTTGAGTCACCTTGGTCATTAGTTTTTTATGCAGTGACAAAGCTCCCGTTTCACCGATCGCAGTGACGAGCCTCGTTTTCACCTTTCCCCTTATTGGTCTCTTGGCAAACTGAATAATACAACCCCGCGGATACTTCACAGCGCATCCCTTTGGTAGCACGCAGGTCGGTAATACTGGCTAACCAATCGCTGCGGACTAACTCCAATAAAAAACAGCAACCGTAGTTTCCACATCAGCAGAATGGTTCGCACCACTCCTCGCTGCTCCCAATGACGACTTGAAGTTTTCAGTTTTGAGGGCAAGCATAATGGTCGCCCCGTGCGTCTCAAACGTTTACACAGTTCAATATCTTCCATGAGGGGAATGGGCGCAAACCCACCGAGTGCCTCAAAGAGCTGACGTTTCACAAAAATTGCCTGATCACCGGTTGCTATGGAGGTAAGCCTTGATCTCAAATTCATCATCCGCTCGACTAGCCGCAGCAACAGATGTTCGCCGCTCAGCGAAACATCAAACCGCCCCCATCCTCGCCCCTGTGCAACTACTTTACGCTGCCAAAGCGCTACAAAATCAGTTGGTAACTGCGAATCAGCGTGCAGAAACAATAGCCATTCACCCTGCGCCTGTGCAGCCGCCTGATTCATTTGCAAGGCTCTGCCGGGCCTGCCCAGCAACTGCTTATCACAAAAGGGAGCCGCTAAAGGGATTGTGTCATCCTCACTACCCCCATCAGCCAAAATAATCTCGCCATGCAACTGGTCCGCATAATCACGCAATGGTCGCAGAGTTTGCACAATAGACTGCTGCTCGTTAAGTGTGGGAACTATAAAGCTAATTGAAATAGGTTTGTTTTGCGTAGATCCGCTCAGGATAAAGCCCCCCCACAGCTGCTACCTTGCCCAGCCGTGCAACCATAGCAGTGGTCCGCAACGGCAATGGCCGCCCCTTCCAGATCACTATCGAGCAAATCTCTTAGATGTGTGCACGGTTTATCTGTAGCCAATAAGGAAAGATTGAGCATTTGATTAAAATCACAGTCATACACAAAACCCTGCCAATCAACGCTGATTAAATTCCGGCACATTAGGGTTTCCAGATTAGCAGGCGCATAATTATCCTTCAGTAACTGCATATAGGGTTCAAACTGCCCCTTCGATACCAGCATACTGCCAAACCGGCTAATAGGCATATTAGCCAGCGCAAAGAGTTGATTGAATACGATACCATGCTGCGCATAGAGTTCGCGCTTGTAGTCCACTTCAAGTTGCTCCTGCGGTGGTGGCAGGAAAGGACCTGTAGGGTTGTATACCAGATTAAGGGTTAAGCCACTCTTTTCTTGCCCGTAACCCAACGCATTGAGGCTCTGCAGTGCTTTTACGCTCTCTAAAAAAACGCCTTTGCCACGCTGCTTATCGACATTTTGCTCCGAATAACATGGCAAAGAAGCGGTCACTATCACCTGCTGATCAGCAAGAAATTCAGCACATTCCTCATAGCCCGGTTCGATTAATATCGTAGGATTGCAGCGATCCATGACCGAAACACCCAGCTTTCTTGCCTCAATCACAAGATGCTTAAAATGAGGATTCATTTCCGGTGAGCCGCCCGTCAGATCCAACAGCTTAATCTTCCGCCTTTCAATAAAATCAAGTACCAGTTCGATATTTACTCGATCCATCAGCTCGGTGCGCCGCGGGCCTGCATTTACATGACAATGGGTGCAGCTTAAATTGCACAGATAGCCCAGGTTGACCTGCAGGGTTTCCAGCTTGGTGCGATGAATAACAGGGAAATCAGAACGGGCTAACAGCGGCCTGGTATCAAGCATTAGAAAACCTTAAATAGAATCATTTATTGTCCGGCAAACCCAGACCTTTAAATTCAAATACCCGGGCGACACCAGCGATGACTATATTTGCGGGAGCCCGGGTGGCGTGAGCGGGGGTAGTGAGCGACTCAACCTTCCTGCAACGCTCTAATTCGCTCATCCAGCGGTGGATGCGACATAAACAAACGCATAAATCCCTGTTTG
>CBDUGR010000141.1:0-6259 GCA_965366515.1 uncultured Gammaproteobacteria bacterium
TCTGGTTTCAAGTTCAAAGGAAAAAGCCATTGCTATCGTGCCTTGCAAACAGGGCACCGGAAGTAATCTGCTATTCGCACCATTGCCCTTCCCTCTGCCGCTGGTTTATGGCCAGGGAAGCTATCTGCGTTTTCAGCAAGAAGCGAAAAACCATGGCATCATATGCCACGATCTGTCTCTTCAAAATGGCGATTTAGATGTAGATATTCCGGCTGACCTGGAAGCACTGCGACGACGTATCAGCGCGGCTGATAAGAACTCTGCAAAATTGACTCGCCAGGCACTCGCTTCAATCCATCAGAAGAAAAACGACTAATCAGCGATTGCAACTCAACTACTGGTGGATTCGGTAAATCCGGCTCAGATTCGCGCACAATATTGGTAACCCATTGTGGATAAATTCTGTAGAGCAATCGCGTTTTAACCTCTATCGGAAACTGAACATCCTTGGACAATTGATAAATCTCATCCCGATAACCATCTGCCGGAATCCGTGTGTCACTTAATAGCTTGGCATAACGCCAAAACAACAACCCGACCGGTTTGCCCTGCATATCCCCGAACTCCTTCATAAAAACTCGCGCTTTGGGATCCAGATTGCCCTCTTTATCCAAAACCCCGGAACGATAGACCTCATTGCCCGTGCTATCTGTCACTCTGACCTCCAGCCAGAACTGACGGAAATCGGCAACACCGGTTGGCAGAGCGTGTCCTGCTCCCTTATTGGTAACCCTCACTCTAAGCTGTCCGTCTGCCATCAGTTGCTGCTGCAACTCTCCAGCGGAACGCAAAAGCTCAATACTCATGCGCTCCAGCTCCTTGTTACGCAGGCCCACCAGGTGATGATTCGCGCCGGTAAACTGATGAGTGACGACATTTTTCTTAAGCGGGCCACGCAACGTCGATCGACCCTCAATATCTTCACCAATCCTTGCGACATCCGCATGCATATGACAATCAATACAGCTGCGGTGTTTACTCGGATCAGCAGGGTTATTGAATGAAGATAGCAGCCATTCGTTGTAGGTATCCACAATCAATGCACCACTACCGGGTGCAAATTCATTGTGACAGGTCTTACAAAGTTGCGGATCGGTATAGAAGGGTTGTGAGTAGGAAAGTTTATGGACTTCAGGCTTGGCGTTAATCAAACGACTGGAGACCCATTGCATCAGCTCAGACTTCAGGTCATCTTCGCCCACATAGCGTTCCCGATCTTTCAGATTTACGCTGAAAGATCCATTACCTCCAGCATCCTCTATCCCGGTGATACGATGACAAAACAGACAGCCGGTTCCCTCGTCCAGATCCGGCTCTTTGCGCTCTAGCGCAGCGTAAAGCGAGGCACCATTTTTCTCAAACATATGCCCTTTTGCGCCAAGATCCAGTTTACCGCTCATCAGATTTTGCGGTGCATGACAGCCAAGACACCAGCTTTTAAAAGCCTCACCTTCGGTCTCCCCCGCCAAATTTAACAAAACTTTAAAATAGGGATTGGATTCTCCCATCAGGCGATGATTGGAATCCGCCCATTGATCATACATCTCTTGATGGCATTCGGCACAGGAAGCAGAGTTACGCCATTGCTCAGGGTGCGTCAACGATTGATCCTCCAAACGCAGCCAGGTGCCTGTATACGGTAAATTATGCGGTAACGTCACCAGCGCCAGCAGATCCGTCATCGCATCATGCACGGGCTGTGGTGGTTTCGTCGGATTCACCGGCAACGCGCCGTCCCTGTCATCCTCGCCCAGTCCACCCTGGGTTTTTTGAATAATGGCTATAAAATCTGATATCGGATTGCCACTGACCATGTGTTGAAGCCCAGGGTGACCAGAACGTGCATCCTGTTTCTTATCCTGCGCATGCTCCTCAACCAGATAACGGTTATTAAAGTTGAAGCCGTCCAGATGGCAACTGTTACAGCTCATCCAGAAATCACCCGCAACAGGATATTTCGGGTCAGCATCGGTGCGTGCAGAATGAAACAAGGCTCGTCCGCGCTGAATGGCACTGTCGATGACCGTCGATGTAGCGGCCCATTCAGCCTGCTCCAATGTCACCCTATCAAAGGGATGATCGCCCCCTCTGTCCAGCAGGCTGATGGTCTGATCAACAGCATTCTGCGTCCATAGCTGATTGTTCTCTATCAGCAACCCCCTTGGATTGCGACCAGGTATATGCCGATAAATCTGTATTGCTTTCGCGCCGCCCTGCTGCTTACGACGGCGATGCCTTTTTTTATTGCTCTTTCCGGAACGCGAACGATCAAAAACCAGCAGGTCATCAGAACCGGCCAGGGTTAGGTAGACTTTCGCTCCGGATTCGGAAAACTCAGCATCATGCGGATTCGACACAATACGCGTACGACTGTTATTGTCGATAACATTAATTGTTTGAAACAATTGTTTCCGTTGCTCCACCAATTCATGCTCATTACCCTGTGTCAGATCCAACAAAGAAACAGCAGGAAATACCGTCGACTGGAACTGGAACTCATGGTCAAAATTCCATAGCACATGGGGTAACCACGCTTCTGCCCCATCAGGGCTGATGGCAATATCATCCAATAGTCTTGGCCGCCCCTGAGACGCAAATTCATCCGGGAGCTGCACTTCATGTAATTTTATCCGTTTTATCAGGCGGGTTGGAGAATCGCTCTGCGCCACATCGAACAGGGATACTTCTCCCGTCATGGCATGACTGACAAGCAATCGCCCGTCTTCAGTCAACGCCAGTCCTCTGGGGGTTTCCGCCGTCACCACCCGCTCAACGATCTTCCCCTTTTCAATGGCGATAAGCTGAGCATCCTCAGACAGCGTGACCCAAAATCGATTACGTGCGGGCTGATAAACCACTGCGAATGGACGCCTACCGACCGCTAACGTCTTTTCAATTTTCCATTTTTCGATATCTACAATGATAATTGAATCACCCAGATAATCTGTCGCCAGTAGCACATGACCGTCTGAATCAAGCGCCAGCCTTCGAATATCCTGACCTACTTTCAACTCGCGCCGGGGCTGCGCAATGTTTGAAGTACTGCGATCAATACGGGTAATCGAACCCTGCCACAGATTGGCACTGAAAATAGTACGTTGATCGGCGGACCATTGCATACTCGCGCTTTCCTGGGAAGCCCAGGAAAAAGTCGATAACAGCCACAAAAGAATCGCCAGACAACAAAGGATAGGTGGAAATCCAAACTGCTTTTTCGGCAGATTCGGATAAGCCAGACAGCGGAGGGGAATGCTACTCTGCCAAAAAACTGATTTACAGGTGAGTGTCACCGGCGAGCAATATCTCATGATTTGTTTAACGATTCCCCGTAAAGCGTCCAAAATACGTCGCACATTTGAACACTTGGCCAGCCCTATTTCAACCAGGACGGAGGCTAACCCCGCTTAAAAAAGCGTAATACGGAAAATCGCCAGGCATGCCTGACCATCATTGGCCCCATCAGTAAACCACTGACCCAGTGAATATCGCTCATCCAGGTGCTCAGCGTATTACCAGTAGCCCCCCAAAAGGCAAGTATCAGGCCACTCAAAAAACAAACGCTTAGCAACCAATCAAGTAACTGCCCGGTAATGCGTAAAAACGGCTTTTTACTGGATTTCAGTAATCTGCGGTGGCTTATCCAAAATAAGCCTGTGGTGAGAGGAAAAATAACTAATCCCGCCGCGACGTGAATAATCAATGACCACCGAAAAACCGGCCACACCATGGGGACACGATCCCAAAGCACTAGCCCGGTAAAGAAAAGTAGCAGCAGCATCCATTCGGCCATGCGGTGATGATAGGTCAGCCAGTCCAAATAACGAGCCACCAATCCACCCATTGGTAAACGGTTATCAAAAGCAATGTTGGCCTGCCTTACTGACATTTAAAAACCCATTAGGAGTGGATAGTTAATGAGAATTATAAAGCTAATGAGAATCGCTATCAATCGCAATACCGACCTCAGTTTGTTTTATATGATTTAGATCAAGTCCAATCCCCCCACCGGACAGGCAAGCCAAAATATCCTCAAATCAGCTGTTCAAAAAATTGGCGAACCCATAGTTGAGGTGAGGTAAGGTGAGCTGAGTTAAAGCTAAGCGAGGTGACGCAAAGTAAAGCAAGGTAGCGTGAGATGGAGCGAGAGAACATAAACAAGGTAAGCGAACCCAATTGAAGTCAATAGCTGCCCTCGATGAAAGCGAGGGCAGCAATAACCTCCTTTACATGCAAGGTCTATTCGAGACTCAAACGAACTCTGTTGGCCATTACCGGCGCATACCCGGCACCGGTTATTGATAAAACGCCATCGGCGTCAGAATCATTTTCCCTCAGGTCTTCAAGCCTGTTCTCGCCAGTATCTCCATCCGGCTCGGCTAACTGTAAAGCACCATTAACCGTGATCTTGAACCAGTCCGAGTAGCGCTTGGCTAGATGTCGCAGTTCCAGCGCCGGCTCATGTTCACCCTCCTGATTAGCCAGATGCAACATCACTTTTCGCAGCCCGCCCGAAATCGCAGCAGCCGTCCAGGGTGTGAACTCAGCCGCCTTACCCGGATGATCAGACCAGGTTCCCAGTTGCACATCGTAGAGATGCTCTTCGACGGCTAGATAAACCTTTTTTGCCGCATCGAGATAAGCTGGTGATTGAGTCGCCAACCCGGCAGCAATCAACCCGCGTATCACTGCAAATTGCGTGACCAGCGACTGGCTTCCAGTCGCTTTCTTACCCAGCTCAGTTGAATCAAATACCAGCCCTCTGCTATCGATAGCATTTTTTAACAGGTAATCCGCCTGCGCTTTGATCATGGCAAACGCTCTTTTCCCAGCATCTGTGCGCAAATTAAGGTCGCCCGTATCACCAGCAGCATAACCTACCGGCAGCGCATCCTGGGCACGTTGAAAGATCGACAGTGCGGCCAAACTGTACGCCGCATCAAAACTGGTAACACTACTCCCCTGCTTACCGTCCATAAAGGTATCAACGAAAGTACCTGCCTGTTGATTGAAATGCAGGGTATCGATATTCTGAAACAGCATATTGCTTAAATTTGCGGACAACGAGAAGGCGTCTACTCCCGGCACATCATTATTTGCCTGGGAATCTTTATTCACTTCAGGAGCGGCAGCAAATGGCGCTCCATCAAACACCGCATTAAATGCCGGGTTCTGTGCAGTATTTTTAATTCGCTGATCACTAAAGGCAAAAAATTCGCTGGCAGGCCAGAGCAGCATCCAGGTATCTCGCAACGTTGAGCGACCGTCGATCACTGATAATTGACCCAGAGCGTTAACGCCATTGCGCTTTTTCTCTACAACCGCAACCTGATGTGCAAACCATATCGGTTTTCTTTTCGCATCATAATCGGGGGTTATCTTTACCCCGAGCCGATTTCCGTCATAGCCCAGCATATCCTGAAGCATCAACATCTTGTCCAGAGAAATCTCTGTGAGCAGCAGTCCCTGAAACCCATCTGCCGCCGATACGCCCAACCGATACTTGCCACTGTGATCCATTGTTGAAGATTGCGCCTCGAGCTCTTCGTCTGTTTTAGCGTCATGCATTCCGCCCAGAAAATCCTGAGACCACATCACCTCTTTCAGGAGTATACCGCCCACCGCAGCCGGGTTAATCACCTTGGAAAAACTGTTTCTATCCCAATGCATATTTTTATAATCAGCAACGTAATTATTGACTCGCGTTTTCTGAGTCAATGTTTGCCCCTTGGCATTGAGCACTTTGATCTCTTCACCTTCCGTGGTCACGGCATTCACCAGACTCAGCTTTGGCATACCCCTTTGATAGGGCAGTGAAATCGGGTACAGATTTGAAGGAATTTCGTCCGCCGGAAAGCCCACAGCAAGAGCCAATTCTTTCAATCGCTGATCCAGCGCCTTGATACCGGCTCCGGCACCATGCAATGGCCCGTTCACCAGGTGCGGTCCCATTTGCGACTGGTAATTCAGCGCGTACATAGCTTCCTCAGAGTACTCATAGCTCTCAATGCCTGCGGTGTAATCAAATACACTCGGCTGATTCACCGCATTAGGATCCAACACATCAAGATCCAGCCCTAATGACTCCGCTAATGGTTCCCCGGATAATTCAAATTCAGTGTAGGCCAGAAAATTACCCGCAGGATCATGTGTAGCGTCCAGAATAGTCACCTGAGCAACGCCAGCCACGGATAAACCGGGAATAAGGATTATTGTGGCACAAAGGCTCTTGATAAAAGGCTTCATGAAATCTCCATTTTTT
>CBDUGR010000142.1:0-6250 GCA_965366515.1 uncultured Gammaproteobacteria bacterium
AAAGCTTTTATATTTATATAATATGTGTCGACTGTACTATATTGTATTTTATAGGTCAACTGAAATATATTTGCCTGCAGAAAATATTATGAATGCACCTTAGCGCGCCTAACACCCCCGCGATTCATCAATCGGTCTCTGTGGCTGCAGCCCTTGCAAATGCTGTAAACTCAATGAAAATTGCGCTTTATCAATATCATTTTCCAAACAACCTCGCTACAATCCTCCAGCTTTAGACCGACACATACAGGTGACCAATATCTCAGTCTCAAAAAAACCTCGCGGTGGCATTTACTCCAAAGGACAAAGCCGTGTTTCCTCGATTATTACTGCCGCAGAGAACATTCTTATTGAAGAGGGCTACCACAACTTTTCTTTACGCAAGGTTGCGGCTGCGGCCGGAATTAAACTGGGAAACCTGCAATACTATTTTCCTACCAAGGACGAGCTGGTTAAAACCATGTTAAACCAGGTTATTGAGGTCTATCTGGAAAACTTTGAGATGCTACGAGCCAGCGCCGGAGAGGACCCCAAAGAACAGTTTAGAATCATTTTAAAGCACATCATTAACGACCTGAACAGCAAAAAAACAACGGTGTTCTTTCCGGAAATCTGGTCCCTTTCCAACCACGAAGAGCATGTCACCCAATATATGGATGCCATGTACGGACGATACCGGGCAATACTGGAAGAAATTATCACATTGATAAACCCCGGCCTGAGCAAAGATCAGGTTAAACGGGTTGCGCTATTTATCTCCGCCTCCATGGAAGGGCACACCATTTTTATCGGACACAAAAAACCATGGCAGAAAGAGACCGACAATATCGTTGATATGGCCACCCAGTCATTTCTTTGGCTGATTGAACAGGGAAACGTTCCGGATTAATTAATGCAGAACCAGCTAATTCAGGCTCTACCCTCTGTGCCGAAACCGGTATAAATAACCGCAGAAACCCCCGTTTTTAACATGCTATACTGCCCTTGGGCTGTTTGTCCCGTTGTGTCCCGTTATTAATGAAGTGGTTTGACCTCGAGTTCGAAAGGGTACTCAGCATGGCACTAGACAAGATTCATCTCTGGGCTGCAGAGATTTCTGGAAAAGCAAATGAAGTGCTTGCTCAGCCGGAGACTTACAGCCAATTGGCTATTATTCTCGCTATTTACTCCCTGGCCTTTATTCTGGCCAACCGAATTAGAAAACTAACACCCTTCCTTAAGCTATCCGCCGAAGATGCCGCCACTCACCCTTTGCTTGGATTTATCAGCAGAATCGGAAGTTTGATATTCCCGATTCTCGCGATTTTAATGCTGCGCGTATCGGTAGAGATCAGTATGAGCACTTTGAATCAGGGCTGGCTGGTACAAACGGCTTTGACGATCGCCGTCCTGCTGTTGTTTAACTCCATTATTTACATTTTCGTGGCAAACAAACTGCTTGGGAGAATTTTCAAGTGGGTCGGTATGCCGCTGATATTCCTGCATATGCTGGGCATACTGACAGGACTCATTGCGATACTCGAATCCATCTCAATCTCAATCGGCAATATCAGCATTTCTGCATACGGTGTAGCACGCGTGGCCATTTTCGGCTCGCTGCTATTCTGGCTCGGAAGAGTTTCCAATAAAACCGGCAGGGAAATTATTAACCGACAGGAAAATCTCGATCAACGTACGCGCGAGGTCGCTGCAAAGCTGCTCGAGGTCACTATTTTCTTCATCATCTTCATCCTGCTGCTGCAGGTAATGGGTATTAACCTGACCGCACTGGCAGTATTTGGTGGCGCTCTGGGTGTAGGGTTGGGCTTTGGTTTGCAGGCAATTGCCTCCAACTTTATCTCGGGAGTGATCATCCTGATGGATCGCTCCCTGACCGTCGGTGACTATATCGAACTCGCTGACGGCCGAACCGGCATTGTCCGCCAGATGGATATGCGCTCAACCACGGTCGAGACTTTCGACGGCAAAGATATTATGGTGCCGAACGAGAAGTTTATCGTCGAGACCTTTACCAACTGGACCCACAAAGATAAAAGCCAGCGCTACCGGGTTGATTTTCCCGTCGCCTACCACACCGATGTCAGAAAACTGGTAGAGATTATTAAGGAGGTTGTCGCCAGTCACCCGCAGGTATTCAGCGGCGACGATGTTCCTTTTGAGGAGCGCCCGGATTGTGAAATCGACAGTTTCGGTGACTCAGGCATCAATATGTTTGTCGAATTCTGGATGGAAGGCATTGATGACGGAAAAAATCGAGTGGGCGGCGACCTGCTGTTGATGATCCTTGAAACCCTGCAAGAACATGGTTACCAAATTCCCTTCCCGCAGCGTGAAGTACGCGTATTGAACGAAAATTTTTCTGTTCGCAGCCAGCCGGACAAATAGCAGGCTCTCTGGGAGAGCGTTATCTCACTATATTCAATAGAACAGACTACAGCATATTTCCCGGTCAACCTGTCGCAGCCATTCCTGTTGCAGCTACTACCTCTCTGACTCTTTTTAAATAAACCTGACTTGAAACCCGACCGTTGACTATTTAGGTCGCCTGTATTATATTTAGGTCAATTGTATTATTTTGCTATTTGGCCGCATTGAGCCGAATACTCGATTCAGCGGAGGCTAATCTATTGCGCAGTCATCTTGTTCTTTCACTTTCGCATGGTTTCATTCTGGCTTTGCTCTCAAGTTTTGCTTTTTCAATCCAGGCAAGCTCACCCGAGCAGATTATTCGCAACAATTGTGTTGGGTGCCACGTTCCCGAAAGCGAAGATAAATTGAGTCGAATAAGCTATCAACGACGCACACCGGAAGGTTGGGAAATGACCATAGCACGTATGCAGCTGATGCATCATGTGCGTATCAGCGACCAGGAAATCCCTATTACCGATGAAGTGATACACAAGCTCGTCAAGTATTTTGCGGATCGTCAGGGCCTGGCCCCTGCTGAAACCAAAGATTATCGCTATATCCTGGAACGTCGCCTTAACGTTGTTGAAAAACACCCCGAAGAAGAGTTTGCAGTTATGTGCGCACGCTGTCATTCCGGGGCGCGAGTAGCCCTGCAGAGACGTACCGAGAAAGAGTGGGAACACTTGGTACATTTTCATCTGGGCCAGTTTCCCACATCTGAATACTCTGCCGGTGGACGTGACAGGAATTGGTTGCAGGTCGCGCTTAATAACACCGTGCCTTACCTGGCAGAAAATTTCCCCTTGAATACAAAAGCATGGGACGAATGGCAGGACAAGGAAAAACCCAAACTCGGCGGCAACTGGCGACTGATTGGCAATCAACCTGGAAAGGGTGATTTTCAGGGAACGATGAGCGTCACTGAAGAGGAGAAGGATAATTTCAAGTTGAGCTTTGAGGGCCATTATCAAAATGGCGATCAGCTGTCAGGCGAGGGCACGGCGGTCGTCTACACCGGTTACGAGTGGCGAGCAACGCTAGATCTTGACGGTCAGATTTACAACCAGGTCATGGCTGCAAGCGAGTATGGCGATCAGCTCACCGGCCGTATGTTCATGCGCAATCACGAGGAAACCGGCGTGCAACTCTCAGCCTTCAGGATAAACGGCTCTGCTCGACTGTTAGCCAGCTTCCCAGGCTTTATCAAAACCGGCTCTCGAGCCAGGTTGAGCCTGGTGGGTACTGACTTAAGTGGTGAAATAGATCTGGGAAACTGTGTACATGTCGAAAAAGTAATAACCCGCGGCCCCAATGAAATACTCGTCGAAGCCACTGCCGCAAAAGAGTGTCAACCGGGCAGCCGTGACCTGAAAGTTGGCTCTTCGAAACTGGATAAGGCTCTGGTACTGTTTGACCAGGTCTCACGCATTGAAGTGGTCCCTGCCTACGCAGTTGCCAGAGTCGGTGACAATGGCGGATCAACTCGAAAGACATATGCTGCTTTTCAGGCGCTCGCCTATGCTGCCGGTAATGATGGAAAACCCGGTACTGAGGATGATCTGCGTATTGGATATTTACCTGCCGAATGGTCAGTTGCTCCATTTGATGCAAAGGCGCAACAAGACCAGGACGTTCGATTTGCCGGAGTAATGGACAAGAATACGGGATTATTTACACCGGCACTGGCGGGGCCAAACCCAAAACGTAAATACAGTACTAACAATGCTGGCAATCTGGCTGTTTTGGCCATAATTAGCAATGGCGATTCCAGCGTTACCGGAAAAGGCCATTTGCTGGTCACAGTACAGCGCTGGAACAACCCACCTATTCGGTAAATAACCTATGCTCGCTAGTGCAGGACACAACTACAATCTGGTAGAACGCAATATCCATGAGATCGAAGTGGATAGACAGCGTATGCTTTTTCATATACCAAGCAGCAGCCTGTTCGCCATGGATGATTTGAGTGGCGCGCTGATAGATCTGGTGAAGAGTCAAGCAAACTGTTCAGGTACTGATATTCTTCATGCGATGCAGTCCCGCTATAGTACTGAGGATATTCACGAAACGCTGCAAGAGCTTCAAAAGCTTGAAGTTATCGCAAACGGGCAACCATTAACTCCAGAAATCCCAAAACTCAGGCTGAGTAACTTTCCTTTAACCACCCTGATTCTTAATGTAAATACCGGCTGTAATCTCAGCTGTACCTATTGTTATAAAGAGGATCTTGCCACCCCCGCGGCGGGGGAAAAAATGGACTTCGCTACAGCGCAACAATCTATTGAAATGCTGCTCAATGAGTCACCGGATCAGCCACGTTATAACCTAGTATTTTTTGGCGGCGAACCCCTATCAAATCTGCCTCTGATAAAGCAAGTGGTAACCTATGCCGAACAGCGATTTCCCGAGCTGGGTAAGCAGGTCGATTTCTCAATCACCACTAATGCAACCTTGTTAAAAGATGACGTCATTGCGTACCTAAACCGGCACCGCTTTGGCATAGCCATCAGCATGGACGGACCCAAGGCATACCACGACCGCAATCGTATCACCGTGGGGGGGCAGGGAACCTATGAGGTAGTGGCAAAAAAAGTCAAAAGTCTGCTCGCACAATACGATTCGCGACCGGTCGGTGCACGCGTCACAATAACCCATGGCGTAACGGATATCATTGGCATTTGGGATCACCTCTTCAACGACCTGGGATTTCACGAGGTAGGCTTCGCGCCGGTCACTTCCGGTGACATTACTTCTTACAACCTCACAGAAGCAGAACTGGAGCAGGTTTTCACTGAAATGAAACAGCTCGGTGCGCGTTATCTAGAGGCCGCACTCAAAAACCGTAATATAGGTTTTTCGAATATGCATCAACTGATGACAGATATCTATGAGGGGAATAAAAAGGCATTACCCTGCGGCGCGGGTGCAGGCATGGTCGCCATTGATAAAGATGGGGGCGTAAACCTTTGCCACCGTTTTACTGGCTCGGACATGCCGCTATTCGGCGATGTAAATCAGGGTCTTAACCATGAGCAGCTATCGCGTTTTCTGGAGCAGCGCATGGATCGAACGGATACCGGATGTGACAGCTGCCGAATTCGCAACCTTTGTTCGGGTGGCTGTTATCACGAGAGCTATGCCCGCTATAACGATCCGACCCAACCCACATATCACTACTGTGACCTATTGCGAGACTGGGTAGATTTTGGCATTCAGGTTTACAGCAAAATCATGGCTCATAATCCCCTGTTTTTTGAGCAGCACCTGTCACCCCGGAGAGCACAATCATGAAGCATTTAAAGCCCCTTAACAAAAAGGCCGAGCGCCTGGAGCAGGCCGTAGAAAAAAATCAGCTTGAAGAGGTCGTCGGGATGCAAAATGTTGCGGGTTGCACTGCAACCACGGATCCCGGCTGGGAAGTAGATATGTTCGGTAGCGTGGCTGGACTGTGCCAACCGATGGAGGCAGACCTTTATGGCTGCGCAGATCCCTGTTGGTGGCCAGCCCAGGTACCCGATCTGATGAACACCTACCCGGACTGGGACAAAGACGCACAATCTGCAGGTAGCGATTGGCGTAAACTCGATACCGTTTTCCCCAAAGAAAGCAAATAAAAGGCTGGATTTCAATAATGGCAAAACAATACTTAGGCAACTCATGCAACTATTTGGATAAATTTGGGCTCACCATCACCGTCCTGCTTATTGTGCTGGGCCTGCTCACAGCCTGCTCTCCCACACTGCCCACGAAAGCCGGCAGCACCAAAGATTATATGGTGGTGGTCAACCGACCCAACCTGCTGCACCTTATTGATTTGAGCCGCGATGAAATCGTCAAAAGT
>CBDUGR010000143.1:0-6208 GCA_965366515.1 uncultured Gammaproteobacteria bacterium
TTCATTTTCAGACAGGGCTTTTTTGCAATCCATCATACCCAGTCCAGTACGTTCTCGTAACTCTTTAACCATTGCGGCTGTTATTGCTGCCATTTCGAATCACCTCTAAATCTTGTGCTCAACTTAAAAAAAGGGGCTCTCGCCCCTTTTTACTTTAATTTTTAATGCTGGGGTTTGCCTCTGACAAATCACCCTTACCTGGTATTTCTAGCCCGCTGGAACTTCCTCAGCCCCGTCAGGTGTTGCTTCTGCGGTGATTTCAACAAACTCATCTGTCCCGCTCATATCAGCTCCAACACCTTCCAGAATGGTGTCTGCAACCGCTTTAACGTAGATCCCAATAGAACGAATCGCATCATCGTTACCTGGAATTACGTAATCCACCCCATCCGGGTCACTGTTAGTGTCAACCACACCAATCACTGGAATACCCAGTTTATTTGCTTCATTCACAGCAATACGCTCATGATCCACATCGATCACAAACAATGCATCGGGCAAGCCACCCATATCTTTAATACCACCAATGCTGCGCTCGAGCTTTTCCATCTCACGAGTAAGCATCAGCTGCTCTTTCTTGGTAATTTGTTCAAAAGTGCCATTTTCTTTCTGCACCTGCAAATCCCGATATCGCTTAATCGACTGCCTGATTGTTTTATAATTGGTGAGCATGCCACCCAGCCAGCGGTGATGCACATAAGGCATACCTGCTCGCTCCGCTTCGTCTTTGATGATTTTGCTCGCAGCTCTTTTGGTACCAACAAATAAAATTTTGTTTTTGTTGGACGCGAGTTTTTGTACGAGATCAAGCGCCCCATTCAGCGCCGGTACCGTATGCTCTAAATTGATAATATGAATCTTGTTACGCGCACCGAAAATATATGGACCCATTTTCGGATTCCAGTAACGTGTTTGGTGACCAAAATGTGCACCTGCCTTTAGCAGGTCTCTCATTGAAACTCTTGACATAATAACCTTCTTTAAGTTTGGGTTAGGCCTCCACATACCCCGTTATTCCAACCAACTGTTTTCACAGAAAGCACCCGGAACAAAGTGTCGGTACGTGTGTGATTTAGTAGAACGATTTAACTGTTCAATTTTTCTGCTCGAACAGGCTGCATTCATACAAAGATGCGGGCTGTTACAAGCGGGCTGATTTATACCACAAATACCTCCCAAGTAAAAGGCATCAATCAACAAATAGCCTTAATACAATGTCAGTATTTTTTCACCCTGAAAAGAGTTTAGAATTTCTTTCGCCAGTAAGAATACCGATTCATGCCCGCTTTTAAAAAAACCGGGTATTCTGCTCCTTATTAACCTCAATTTAGCCAAGACAACCTGAAGTAACGTATGCACCCACCTCTCTTTTAAAAAAACGGTTATAATCAACCTCTAATTATGGTAAAAAGGCCGCCCTTTTATACCTTATCCGTAACGTTACAAAATCAATCTCGGTAGATATATGAGCATATCCATCAAGACACCCGAAGAAATTAAAAAAATGCGAGTGGCTGGCAAACTCGCTGCCGAAGTTCTGGAAATGATCGAGGACAAGGTCATACCGGGCATATCCACCGGCGAACTGGACCGCATCTGCCACGAATATATTGTGAATATACAGCAAGCCATTCCAGCACCGCTTAATTACAAGGGTTTCCCAAAGTCCATTTGCACTTCTGTCAACCAAGTAGTCTGTCATGGGATACCCAGCGACAAGAAAATATTGAAGAGTGGCGACATCATCAATATTGATATCACTGTGATTAAGGATGGCTACCATGGCGATACCAGCAAAATGTTTTTTGTTGGGAATATAACGCCACATGCTCAAAGACTGGTTAAAGTTACACAAGAGTGCCTGTACATGGGTATCGCACTGGTAAAACCGGGAGCTCACCTGGGCGATATTGGGCACGTCATACAAAATTACGCACAAAACCATCACTACTCTGTTGTTAGAGAATACTGTGGCCATGGCATCGGCAGTAACTTTCACGAAGACCCCCAGGTTCTGCACTATGGCAGGCCCAATACAGGAGTACAATTAAAGCCCGGCATGATTTTTACGATTGAACCCATGATTAATGCCGGCAAGCGTCATGTTAAACTGTCCTCGCGAGACGGCTGGACCGTAGAAACAACAGACAAAAGACTATCGGCGCAATGGGAGCATACTATTTTGGTTACTGAATCCGGTCATGAGATTCTCACTCGGCGAGGTGAAGAAAACGGCCTATGACTGCCCGCTATGATGACTGAAACTGAAGACCTGAAAGCTATCCAGACTGAGTTATTTGATTCGGATGCGTTTTCACAACAGCTCGAACAGCATCACAACCCCATTCGAACTTTCAAAGATGCGCTGGCTCGTGCACAACAAAAGCTTGACCAGCATTTTTGTGACGGCACCCCAACCCATTTATTAATTTACGCCCGAGCCTGGCTGATTGATCAGATATTGGTGATGGCATGGCACCAAATTCCTTTTCGTAATAAAAATTTAAGTCTAGTCGCCGTGGGCGGTTACGGGCGAGGCGAATTACACCCTCATTCTGATATCGACATCCTCATACTCTATCGGGGCTTTGGTATCAGGAAACAACACCCTCACATAGAGAAATTTGTCACTTTCCTATGGGATATCGGGCTAAAGGTAGGGCACAGCGTTCGCTCGTTAAATCAATGTAAAGATGATGCCAGAAGAGATATCACTATCGCGACAAGCCTAATGGAGTCGCGCTCCATTGTTGGCGAACCTGAATTATTAGCGCAGATGCAAAAAAAAGTCGGGCCCAATAAAATCTGGCCAGAACAACCCTTCTTTACTGCAAAAAGGGAAGAACAGATTGCCCGCCATAAGAAGTTCAATGAACTTGAATATAACCTGGAACCAAATGTAAAAGAGTCTCCAGGTGGACTGCGGGATATTCAGATGATCACGTGGGTTGCAAAGAGACATTTTGGCGGAAATGACCTACAAGACCTGGTATCCAACAAGTTTCTTACGGAAACTGAATTTGGTCTGCTGAGCGAAGGACAAAATTATTTATGGCGGGTGCGATACGGTCTGCATATGCTCGCTGGCCGAGCTGAAGATCGACTTCTTTTTGACTATCAGGAGCCACTTGCCAAACTTTTTGGCTTTAAAGATACCGACGAATCGTTAGCCATCGAGCAGCTGATGCAGCAGTTTTACCGCGTTGTATTGCGCACCATGGTGCTGAATGACATGCTTCTGCAACACTTTGATGAAGCCATCCTGCGAGCAAAGGAAAAACCGGTCGGTATCGCAATTAATTCCCGTTTCAAAATCACTAATGGCTATATAGAAGTCACCAACGACCAGGTATTCAAACGCACACCCTTTGCGCTCATGGAGATTTTTTTGCTCATGGCGCAAGATCTTGAGATACAGGGTGTACGGGCCTCTACAATTCGCTTGATACGCGAAAGTCGACATTTGATAGATGATGACTTCCGCCAGGATATACGCAATATTTCAATCTTTATGGAGTTGCTACGCTCCCCCAATCGAATGGTTACGCAACTGCAACGCATGCGCCGTTATGCGGTACTCGGGCGGTATCTTCCAGAATTTGGGAAAATAATCGGAAAGATGCAGCATGACCTGTTCCATCTTTATACGGTAGACGCTCATACACTGTTGCTACTTCAGTATTTACGTCGTATTTATTTGCGCACCGAGTCTGACAGGTTCCCTCTGGCCATCAAGATAATCCGCCAGATACCCAAACTTGAGCTACTTTATATAGCCGGTTTGTATCACGACATTGCCAAAGGGCGCGGTGGCGATCACTCCAAACTTGGAGCTACCGATGCACACGAATTCTGCATGCGCCACCGCTTAAGTAATTGGGACGCGAGCCTCGTTGCCTGGTTGGTAGAGAACCATCTAATCATGTCCATTACTGCACAGCGTAAGGACATCTCCGATCCAGACGTTATCCAACAGTTTGCAGAGAAAATGCAGGACCAGCTTCACCTTGATTACCTTTTCCTATTAACCGTTGCCGACATCAACGCCACCAACCCCAATCTCTGGACCAGCTGGCGAGCTACCTTAATGCGACAGCTTTATCTGGAAACAAAGCGTGCCCTGAGCCGAGGACTGGAAAATCCGATTGACCGAAAAAATGCGATTAATAAAAAACAATGCCAGGCGTTGGCATTATTGTCGTTTAATCCGGTCATCGTTGAGTCGCTGTGGCACCAACTGGGAGATGAATATTTCATACAGCACTCACATGAAGATATTGCGTGGCACACACAAGCAATATTAGAACATACTGAGCCGGGAAAGCCTTTGGTGATGATCAAAGAGCTGAACATGCAGGAAGGCGCTGGCGGCACCCAGATCTTTATTTATTCACAAACGGAACATCACCTTTTTGCGACCACAGCGGCCATTTTGGAACAGCTTGAACTTAATATTGTTGACGCAAGAATAAGCACATCGCCTAATAATTTTAATCTTAATTCGTATATAGTGCTGGAAGAGAATGGTCAGCCAATAGGCGATAATCAGCTGCGGCTGGTAAAAATAAAAGCCGCGCTAACCAAGGCATTACAGAACCCCAAACAACTGCCTGCGATTATTAAACGCCACACCCCGCGCAGACTGCAACATTTCACCATGCCAACCGAAGCGCATATCTATTCTGACAATATTCTCAACTGTACCGTCATAGAAGTGGTTACCCCGGATCGTCCGGGTCTTTTAGCGCGCATCGGCCGTATCTTACTGGAAAACAATCTCATTCTGCAAAAAGCAAAAATCACCACACTTGGAGAAAGAGTTGAGGATGTTTTCTTCGTCTCCACGGAGCATCTGGAGGCTATCGTTGACGAGAAACTGTGCAAAAAAATAGAATTTGAAATATGTAGTCAACTGGATCAGTGGGCTCAGCATGAGTCCGGCACCGGCAATTCTGTGACAGTAATCTAGGAATTTCTTAATGATTAAGCTCTATGGCATTAAAAATTGCGATACCATAAAAAAGGCTCGGGATTGGCTGAATAACTCACACATTAAATATCAATTTCATGACTATCGCATTGCCGGAATTACTGACACCCAGTTACGGCTTTGGTGCAATGAATTTGGCTGGGAGCAGCTCATTAACCGCCGCGGGTTAACCTGGAGAAAACTCCCAAACGAAGATAAATCAGATTTAAATGAAGAAAAAGCAATCAGTCTGATGCAGGCTCATCCAGCAATGATTAAACGACCTATTCTGGACACTGGAGAGCTTAAAATTTTGGGCTTTAATCCATCGGAATATGAAAAGATTTTAGGATAGTAATACAAGAGGTTTTTTATGAGTAAAAATAAATTCTACAGCTTCGCATTTGGCGTAGGCACTAAAAGCAACTCAGGCAATTGGCTGGAGGTTTTTTACCCTTCACCAGCATTCCAACCAAACAACGAGTTAATGGATATTATCACCACAACTCTGGGCTATCAGGAAGGGAATGCCGCTGTAGAGCCCAGTAGCGAACAGCTTGAAAAGCTGGCGTCAAAGCTGTCTGCTGCTGGCATGAATGGGGATGCGGCGTTATGCAAACGCATGCAGCAAAGTGCCCAGCCAATTGTGATTACTATGATCGCTGAAGATATAGCTCCTGAAACGGTCCCGGAAGTCTACCTCAAATTACACCTGTTATCACACCGCCTGGTCAAACCACACGAAACGAACCTAACTGGTATGTTCGGCGTACTTCCCAACGTTGCCTGGACCAACAAAGGTGCAATCGCTATCGATGAATTACCAGAGCGGCAGCTGGACGCGAGACTTCGCGGCGAACTATTGGAAGTTATGTCGGTTGATAAGTTTCCTAAAATGGCAAATTATACAATGCCTTCAGGAGTTCGAGTGGCCGACACCGATCGTGTGCGATTGGGTGCACACCTGGGAGACGGAACTACCGTCATGCATGAAGGATTCGTGAATTTTAATGCGGGAACCTTGGGCACCAGCATGGTCGAAGGACGCATTTCAGCTGGCGTTGTGGTCGGCCACGGCAGTGATCTGGGGGGAGGCTGCAGCACAATGGGTACGCTTTCCGGCGGCAATAACGTAATTATTTACGTTGGCGACGAGTGCCTAATTGGGGCAAATGCAGGTATAGGGATACCGCTAGGTGATCGCTGCACAGTGGAAGCCGGGCTGTATGTTACAGCCGG
>CBDUGR010000144.1:0-6192 GCA_965366515.1 uncultured Gammaproteobacteria bacterium
TAAATTCAGAGGATAAACGAATGATGCGCTTTCCGAGCAGGATCAGTGCGATAAGAAGCGCCAGAGCACCTGGCAGGCCGCTGAACAATCCGGTCATAAACCAGGCAAACCAAAACAGAGCGCCGATAGCAATCACAATAGCGGCCTGCATCAAAGCCCTGCGATCGGCAGCTTCAGCCTCTTCCTGGCTGATACGGGTCAAGGCAGTTACATAAAAAAATACGGGGATAGCCAGCATCGCTAAGTCCATGTTCAAACCAATCGCAGACATGGCCATCAACCAGTTTAAATAACGGCACAGACCCATTTTGCAGGCCGCAACCCAACCCTGTCTCTGACCTGAGTTGTAGGCCAGGATCACAAGTGCCAGGAGAAGAGCAATGCTAAATGTCTGGGCTCCCAAAAAAGAGGCAAATATAGTGCCGAGAGTCAGCAGCCCCCAGCCGCTTAGCCAGGCTGTTTTGAGCTTTATTTTACCGGCAGGTAGCGGTCGTCCCGGTCTTTCCTGCTGGTCACGCTCAAAATCGAAGCAATCATTTAATATCATGCCTCCGTGGTACAGGCAGATACTGGCCAGGAGCGCAGATAGCAGTGTGTAGGGTTGGACAGTCGCGCTATCGACTGATGCGGCCCAATAACCGATCGCCACCAGGTGTGCCGCGATAATGTTGCTGCATACGGTAAATACAGCTGGCAGGCGCATTAATTGAGCATAGGATCGAATATCAATCATGCGATAGAACGTGACTCTCCGATTTTTAGATCCTGATTGGAAAGGCTATCGACACATTCCTGCATCAGGTTTATATCGATATGATTTACCTCGACCGCATTGCCTATGCCTCGCAATAGCGTAATACAGAGGTCGCCTCCCAGATGTTCGCGAAATTCTTGCAATGCCTGTTCGACATTCAGGGAGGCGAGTATCTTATCGTTCAACCGGAAGCCCAGGTCGGTCAGTAATGCGAATATATTTTGTAAATCACTCTGGTCGAGCATGCCGGAGCGTTGACTATATAGAGCGTCCAGCGCAATTCCGATAGCGACAGCCTCGCCATGTCGTAACTGGTGCTGGCTTAATTCCTCCATTTTATGGGCGGCCCAGTGACCAAAATCCAGTGGGCGGGCGGAACCGTTTTCAAAGGGATCACCGGAACTGGCGATATGTTGCAGATGCAGTTCCGCACAGCGTCGTATCATATACTGCATGGGTTCGGATTCGAAACGGGCCAGCTGACAACGTTGCGATAGCAGTTTGTTAAAAAAGACTTTGTCGCGTATAAGAGCAACTTTGGCAGCTTCTGCAATACCAGCACGCTGATCCCGAGCAAGCAGGGTATCGAGAAAGCGAAAGTCGTTTAATACTGCCATGGGCGGCGCAAAGGTACCCACAAAATTCTTGCGGCCGCGAAAATTAATCCCGTTTTTTACACCCACGCCGGCATCATTCTGAGCCAGTACGGTGGTGGGCATGCGGATCATTCGAAGACCTCTGTGAGCTGTCGCAGCAGCGTAGCCAACGGCATCCAGCATGGCGCCGCCGCCAATGGCCAGCACGACACTGTGCCTATCGATACATTGGTCTGCTACGATCTGATAAAACTGTTCTATCTGCTCAGTGGATTGTTTTGCAGCTTCTCCGCCGGGAAAGGAAAGGGGCGGTAATAATTTGCCAACCTGATGATGCGCCAGGTAATGGGTCAAGTGTTGCCACCAGTTTGGATGCCGTTCGCTGACGTTAGTATCGATAACCGGGAAGATGCGGCTACTGGTGCAATTTGAATCACGTAGCAGATTTGCCAGGGTAGGATTCGTCGCATCGAAAACGTCGCAAGTAAAGATTACAGGATAGCTATAGGAAACCTGAAATTGCTGCATAACCTCATGTGCGATAGGACTGTTATTACCCATGTGTTATTACCTCAGAGTCGAAAATTCCGATAACTGGCCGATAGCGCTAAATGATTGGCTGGGAACTGCAAAACCACTATTCTAGTACTATAAACTGCCTGGCGCAGATGCACCAGGCAGTCATTTGCTACTCATTCGCCACGGTTAATTTTGGTTCAACAGATAGAGCACACTCGGGATATCAGGATTGCGACCCTCCATTGACTTATGCTTGGTTCGCCAGTCGGCTGGCACCATTCCCATTCCAGGGTAGTTACCCAGGCCTAAGACGATATCAGTTTTGTTGTCGCCATTAACATCGGCAGCCTCAACGTGGATATAGGGCGCAAAAAACTCTTTGGGAAGTGTTTGAGCTTCAAAATTAAAATCACCCTTGTTTTCGAGGTATACAAATCCTTGTGGTAAATCCTCATTCCATTGGACGTATAGCGCAACGGCAACTATATCAGGGTCACCGTCGTTATCGAAATCATGCACTGTCGCGCGAGTGGCGCCATGGAATGGGTAGATATTTTTCCTGGTGAATTTCATGTCGCCGTGGTTTTGAAAAATATAGACACCATTGTATGGGCGCGGTGCAGGAACAGTATTATCCACCGAATTACCGCTTACGTTATCGCCATTGAGGATAAGAATATCCTGTTTCCCGTCTCCGTCAAAATCAGCCACCTCTATAACATTGCCTCCAAAGGCCGCTGTTTCCTCATGGATAAGATGACGGGTAAAGGTTCTATCGCCATTATTGATAAAGACCAGCACATCTTCTCTGGCTTGAGCTACCAGAGCTACGACATCCAGCAGCCCATCATTATTCATATCACCTACAGAAACGCCAATCAGGCCACCGTCCCTGCTGATGATGGATTCTTCAAGCGCGTCGGACAACGGGCCGGCTTCAATTTCTGCCGGACCATTGGCAACAACTTTGTCGAACTCTGGTGTTTTCCAGTACACAGCCAGTTCGCTTTTAGCATCGCCGTAGATACCGTCACCGAACGAGACGGACACAATATCCTTGAGACCATCTCCATCCACATCGACATCCATATGCTTGACCATCCGCTGCTTTTGTCCAACCAGCATATGCCTTTCGATTTTTCCATCTTCGAATGTATAGTCAGAGATATTGCCAATACCCCCGGAGCCCATAGGGAAACGCCCGGCTTCCAGCGCCCGAACACCACCATTATCGGACAAACTCATGTGATTAATATCACTTTCGACGATGGCCTCACCGATCTTCTTTCCGCTCTCGAGGTCGAATGCAATAAGATGGTCGCGCTCTTCAACACCTTCCATACGACCACCACCGGCGACAAAATCATCCAACACTGAGGTGCCGACGTAAATACGCTTTCTTTCTGGATCCACTTTTGTGGCAATTGTCAGTCCGTTAGGGGCCAGATCCAGATTCGGAACTACGGGCTTAAACCCTTTGATAACCGGTTCTCTGGGACGCTTAATCAACATATCCGTCCAGGATTTGGCATTACTTTCAAAGTACTCCCGCATGGTCAACCATTCTTCCTTTGACATAAGCGGTTGAGCTGTCATGTGATGTTTAAAGGGGTAGAGGTCTCGCATATAGCCGGTTGAATCCTGAATCAGGAAATAGCGCTTGGTATAATCCTGTACCGGTTCAAACATTGGAGGGAAATCTTCCATCCGCATATCGGCGTACTCATCGCCCTTCATGCCCACGTAAAAACCCATGTAGTGCAGTGCGAAGGGCCAGTATTCTTTCGATAGATCAGAAGGGTCCGGAGCCAGGTGGCAACGAATGCAATGCTGGTCGACTAATGCTTTACCGCGCTTGTCGGCCAGTTCCTTTTCACTGAGCTGGGGATCAAGCACTTCTTTATCTGGCGAGCCGCTGCCGGCAAAGCTGCTGGCGACTGAAAGAGCTGCAATTATGGGCACCACCCTTAACACCCAGGTAAAGCTCTTTGGTAACTTTAATGTCATGGGTTGATTCTCCTATCTGTGATTTTTTGAAGTCTTAGAGCTTTTATACCAAGGGAAGGCTGACTTCACTATAGAAGTCGCAAATCTGCTAATTCCCTATCGCTGCCTCTTAAAAGCGCCTAGATTACTACTATTTATCCCTGTTATTTACTGTTTTTGGGATTTTTTAGACGGTAGGCTTTGCTGGGTACGTCAAGTGACGTAGAATACTACGTCAAGCGACGTACGATGTAAATATTGTTTCGCAGTATTGATAAGCAATATTTATATGATATTGGCGAATCGAAAGAGTATTAACATGACTGTATCCAGTAAAGCAGAAATCGCAGCGCGCATAGACAATGACTTACTAGAAGTCAGCAAAAGATCGGCACGTGAAAGGGAGATATTGAACGCGGTACGTCAACTACTGGGGAATGAGGGGTTCGCCAATTTTTCCTTGAGAAGAGTTGCGTCAGATGTCGGAGTGCACCTAAGGACCGTACAGCATTATTTCAAGACCAAGGATATTCTGGTCACGGAGGTTCTGTTGGATACAACGATCTACTATAGGCGCATATTTGAAGAGAGCGTGAATAAAAATGATATCTCGCCAAAAAAACGATTCATCGTATTTATAGACTATCTGTTGTCTGGCTTTACAGAAAAGGAATCGGCCGGTTTTTTTCTACAGCTGTGGGCTCACGCGCATCACAATGCGAGTGCCGCCGCCATACTGGAACAGATGAATAACTTCCATATTGGTGAGATATTAAGGTTTATGGATAGCATGAATCCGGGTATTAGCGATAAAAGGCGTAACCCGCGAGCAGCGATGATTGTTGCCATGGCCGAGGGTGTTACTCATGCTGTCAGTTATAGTAAACGCAATATCGCTGGTGCTGGAATAGACGGTATCGTAGAGGAAGTGAGAGCGATGGCTTATAAAATGGCTACTGAACCCTAGTCGGCAAACGGTAAACTCTAGCCTGGAGTATTCAGGTTGATTGCGAGTTTTCCCCGCTATGTGGTTTTCCAGTTAATGCTAATGAAGTTGATAATATTGAAGTTGAAATTTGGTAATTAGATTAAGAGGAAATGTTTGATGGAACCTACAATTCACGTAAAAGGTAAAATAGCTTTGATTACTGGAGCTGCTATGGGCATTGGTGCTGCTACGGCTAAAGTACTGGCTGGGAATGGCGCTACCGTTATCGTTGCTGATATATCCGATGAGGCTGGTCAGGCAACGGCGGATCAAATTGTTAAAGAGGGTGGTGTTGCTGAATATATGTCGTTGGATGTGACCAGCGAAGAACAGTGGAAGCAAGTGATTAGTACTGTTGTGGAGCAACATGGAGGCCTGGATATTTTGGTCAACAATGCAGGTATCATTAAGCATACCAAACTGCTGGATCTCTCTCTGAACGAGTGGCGGCTTGTGAATAGCGTTAATATGGAAGGTGTATTCCTTGGTACCAAGTATGCGGTCGAGACGATGCGTCCAGACGGAACCAGTGGCCGGGGCGGCTCCATTATTAACCTGTCTTCAGTGGGCGGCGTTATCGGTGCACCTGATATGTCCTCCTATTGCGCGTCCAAAGGCGGTGTGCGTAACTTCACGAAGGCTGTTGCTGTTGAGTGCGGTGCTTATGGTTACAATGTCAGGGTGAATTCAGTACACCCAGGCAACTGTTTGACTGAGATGTTTAAGCAAGAATTTGAAGAAATGGTTGAGAATGGAGAAGCTGAAAGCATAGACGATGCGATGAAATTTTATATGGATATGCAAGTCTTGCCTGATATGGGTACTCCGGAAGATATGGGTGCAGCGATCTTGTTCCTGGCTTCTGATGCGTCGAAATTTGTTACTGGCGCGGAATTTCATATAGATGGTGGTTTGCTCGCCAAATAATCTGTTTGCTGTGGTTAGAATTCGAGTTACACGGGGTGGGCGAGCTGAGCTAAGCTAAGCTAAGCCAAAGGAAGGGAAGGAGAGAACCCTGTTGGTTATGGTTGCGCTTTTAGGCAAGTGTTTTAAACCTATAGTCCTGCGCCACTAGACCAATTTATAATTAGATTTGAGCTTCCTGACTCCCTTTCATTACCAACGATTTTTGGGTAAAGATAAGCAAAAAAAAGGTGGATTGGTCGCAATGCAACACAATCCACCGGAGGGAGGATTGACCCGAATAATTGATGAAATATCCGAGTTAATTGTCTGTCGTTTCAATTCAACAAACAAATCCTTTGGCGGCATGCAAAATCACCGCATGAGATAATCTGGGAAAGCATAATAGCCTCGCTAATATAATAAGAAAAATTAATAATTTAAAT
>CBDUGR010000145.1:0-6157 GCA_965366515.1 uncultured Gammaproteobacteria bacterium
AAAAAGCTACTTTTCGCCAGATTTGCCTCAACAGCTCGCTGTTTTTCCTCCTCCACTTTTTTCATGGTGCTTTGCAGCGTTGCTGCCATCCCGTTAAATGCCTCCGCCAATCCACCGAGTTCATCGTTGCTGAATTTAGGTATCTGATACTCCAAATGGCCATGGCCCCATTTGTCCGTTCCATTAAGCAGAGCTGACAGGGCTCGTTTTGTGTAATGAAACAGGTGGTAGGCCAGTGCGATGGTAAAAATCAGCGAGCTGAGGAATACGATCAGGGTCACTCGGTTGGTCAGTGATTCTACCTTGTCTATTTCGGTATTCAGCGCCTGAGATTTATCCGTTAATAATTCCGTGTCTGACTTGAGCGCATCCACCGCCACATTGAAATCTGAACGGTAACTGCGAATAGGTTTGTGTTCTTCGGTACCTGTTTTTTCATTGCCGATGGCAATAGCTTCCTGCCAGCGATTGAGTAAATGCTCAGACTCTTTTGTGCCTTGCATTTTCTTCAGTAAATCAGGATCGACTCTTTGTGAGATTTTAACCAGTCGGGCCTTTTGTCGAGCTATGCTCTCCAATAAGTCAGCACGTTCCTGATCGGACAATGTGGACTGATTTCGAGTTTCAGCCAAGGCTTCAATGACCAGCAGTTTTTTATGGATCTTTCTAAGTTGCTGTATGTGAGAGTTGATCATAAATTGAGAGCGAGTAACCGATTGAAGCTGCACAACTATCTCTTTTCGCACCCCGTTGGACCAGGAGAAAACCAGTATCGAACAAAGAAAGAAAAGCAGTATGATGATGAGTGAAAAGGCTATTCGCTTACTTAGGCTCATTATTATTATCCTGGGTAAGAGTCGTTATTATCAATTGTTGAGTAGGGTATCTATCTTCATTAGCAGGCGCTTTAAATCAATGGGCTTGGTGTCATAATCATCGCAACCGGCTTCCAGCGCCTTGGCGCGATCCGATTCCATAGCGTGTGCTGTGAGCGCAATGATTTTGATAGATTGCGTAGCAACGTTATCCTTAAGTTCCCTGGCAGCCGTCCAGCCATCCTTTACCGGCAGGCTCATGTCCAATAGTATGATGTCGGGGTTCCATGAGGATGCCTTATCGATACCTTCCTGTCCGTCCACCGCCAGCTCCACCTCAAAGCCTTTGCGTTGTAATCTGCGGCTGAGCATGTCTCTATTCATTTCGTTATCTTCTACCAGTAAAACTCTAGGCATTGACTTTCCCTCTTAGGTCATTCTGTTTCGGCGTGTGAGTGAGTGATTGAATATGCTTGCGAATACTCTCCGGGCACGAAGTTATGCTGACTATATAGTTATAATGTTGGTGTAATCTGGGCCCTTTCGCCGTGATTTTTGCGTAAATCTGTTCGTTTCCCCATGCAGTATTGTCGCCATGAGAAATACTGAGGTTGGTGAAGAGCTGTAATGGTTCGGAACACCTGAGATGCAGGCACTGTTGCGACACCGCCATAATCAAAGCGGACAAGGCATCTTTGTCGATAGCTTTGCCGGATAGTTCGGCTAATGAAACCGGTAATCCCGGATCAATAGGCAGCATCTCCTCAGCGGTTTCTTCGAGCGTTATGCAGTGAGGTTCCGCCAAGCCCAGAATATCATGAATCTTGATGGGATCCTTGACCCCCTTGGCGCTGACTTCGGCGGTTTCTCCCAGAATAACCTCAGCGCCACAGTCTTTAATTGTGTATTCTGATGCCAGTATCTGGCCACCAACGGTAAAAGATTCTATACGGGAGGTTAGGTTTACATGATGTCCCACTATGCCATATTTGGAGCGGTCAATTGATCCAATATTCCCAACAACCACCTCTCCAGTGTTCAGGCCAATGCCCATTTGTATGGGTGGCAATCCCATTTGCTGATTTTTAATATTGACGGTCGTCATGGCACGTTGCATTTCGATCGCGCATAGCAGAGCGCGTTCAGCATCATCTTTACGTTTTATTGGTGCGCCGAAAATGGCAAGTATTGCATCTCCCAGAAACTCGTCAATAGTTCCACCGTGCTTGAGTAGCAAAGGGGTCATAACGCCAAAATAATTATTCAACAAGGTAACACAGTCTACTGGGTCCAGCGATTGGCTGAGTGCTGTGAATCCGCGAATATCGGTCATCATCACAGTGACTTTCTGTTTCCCGCCACCCAACTGAAGGCCATCATCATTTTCGAGAATGGTTTTTACGATATCGTCGGAGAGGTAGCGGCCAAACACCTTGCGGATGAAAGCGTAACTTTTCTCCAGCTCCCCCTGATATTCTTTTTCCTTGTCATGCCAGGCTTTTCGTTCCAGACAGGCGGTCACACGGGCTTTCAGCAGCATCGGGTTTACCGGCTTGATCAGGATATCGAACGCGCCGACTTCAATACAGCGAGCCGCGCCTTCCTTGTCCTGCAGCCCTGTGACAACGATCACTGGGATCGCGCGTAGTTTTTCATCTTTACGCATTACCTGCAGCACTTCAAAACCGTTCATGTCGCTCATCAATAAGTCGAGCAACACCAGATCAGGACTCTGTTCTGCCATCATCTCTAGCGCTTGTCTGCCCGAAGACGCGGTTCTTGTTTGGTGTCCTTGCTTGCGCAGTTGGTGCGATAAAAGGTTTAGACTACTCTCATTATCATCGACGATAAGCAGATTGCCGCTAATGGACTCCTCCGCTTCTGTGTTGTCGCGCTCAAAACTATCAAATACCGCACTTAAATCGCTGGTAAGACTCTCGCTCGATTGGCTGGGTGTCGAGTCGGCTGTGGAGAAAACCTGATCCAACTGCTGTAATACCCGATTTGACTCAGCGATAGTCTGTTCAAGGTAGGCAGTGCCTTCTGCGTCATTAGGCGCGACTTCGGTCAAATCTTCCAGGAGCATTTCGGAGTAACCTGCAACAACGCCAATAGCATTGCGCAAATCATGGATAAAAATAGCTCGTTGCTCATCCCGAGTAGCTTGAGAAGGGTAGTTCATTTCGCCCTCAAGCATTGCATTGACCAGGTTGCGTGTGTCGTAGGAGGCCTGTTCAATACGCATTAAATCGTCGAGACAATCAAAATCCTTATAGTCAGCTAAATGTTCCTTGAGTAATTCAGTGTGGCCAGCTATGGACAATATTGGCGCTAACAACTCTTGTCTGAGGACGTCAACTCGGGCGTTTTCAATACGGTTGTTTTCAGGTAAATCGGTCATGTTGATTCTATGGGTTGAATTCCTTCAAACCGTCCAATTGAGTTAGATAAAATAGCAGTATGCTAACTTGCAAATTAGATGTAGTGCCTGATCCTGGTGGAAGTTAATCCAGTTTTCACATTTGCTGAAATCAATAATGCTGTGTAGCAGGGTTTCGATGGCTCCCAATACAGCGCTACCGGTAACCAGATAGACCGCGCCGCCGTGTATCAGGGCATGCGCCAGTAGCCAGTAATACCAGGGAGGAAAGCCCTTGCCGCTGGTATTGTGGATGTCCGCATGGCGATTTTTTGCGATCGCCATGACCTGCCTTTGCAAGGCGAAGTCAGATAGGGCGTGGCCCACGATGAGTTGAAACAGTAAAGCCATTCACAATCTCCTGAGTGGCCGGTGGGAAGTGCCACTCTTGAGGTGCTGGTTGTCCGCGTGACTTGCTATAACAGTATTATAACGAAAGTCGGAATGAAAGTCGGTATGCTCTATTTTTATTCTATAACCGCGCATCATATTTCCTGTTCCGTTGGGGAATGAAGCGTAAGGATAAGGGTATTTTACATACTAGAGCGACGGAAGCATACCCGCTTGGAATTCAGTGTGTAAATTACACCGATTGGCGGAGAGAGAATTAGTTGTCAGTGTCAAACAGTTCCGACAGTGGTTTTGGGTGACTTATGCCAAAGCCCTGACAATAGTCGACGCCAATTTCCAGCATTTTCTCTTGAATGGCGCTGTTCTCAACGAATTCCGCGATGGTCTTTTTACCCATTACATGGCCGATTTCATTAATGGACTTCACTAGTGCAAAATCTGTAGGATCCGTCAATATATCCTGTACAAACAATCCATCAATTTTCAGATGGTCGACGGGCAGGTTCTTCAGGTAGGCAAACGAAGACAGTCCGCTGCCAAAATCATCCAGGGAGAAACTGCAGCCGAGCTTTTTAAAGGTATTAATGAATGATCGCGCCTTGCCAATGTTGGCGATGGCGGCTGTTTCGGTAATTTCAAAACAAAT
Organism: uncultured Gammaproteobacteria bacterium; assembly: GCA_965366515.1. GTDB lineage: Bacteria > Pseudomonadota > Gammaproteobacteria > Pseudomonadales > IMCC2047 > JAJFKB01. The sequence continues at coordinate 4,232 of CBDUGR010000145.1, forward strand.
TTTGCGGGTGGGTAATTTGGATTGACGCAACTCTTCCATCAGAAAAGAGGAGAATCCGGTATCGCAAAGTGACAGCCCGGACAGATTGATTGAGCACATTTCCAGTTGTTCCAGGTGATTCACATTTTGTTGCAGTAATTTGAAAGTCCTGGAGATGACCCAGCGATCGATTTCACTGGATAGACGATACCGCTCGGCGGCGGGCAGAAAGATCCCTGGTGCAATGAGATTTCTTTTTTCATCCAGCATTCTAAGCAGTATTTCATAGTGTAATCCGCCACTGCTGTTCCGGGGGTCAGTTTCAATAATGGGTTGGTAGTAGAGTTGGAACAGGTCCTGTTCCAAGGCTTTTGGTAAGCGTGATGCCCACTGCATTTCACCGTGACGTCTAGTGAACTCTTCGTCTAGTTGGCTATATATATGAAGCCTGTTGCCACCCTGCTCCTTTGCCATATAGCAAGCGGTATCTGCTGCACTTAATATTTCTGTTACGCTTTGGCAATCTTTGTTCACTTCAACGAGCCCTGCGCTCACACCAATACGGAAATTACGATCCTCCCACTCAAAATCAAAATTGGAGATGGCGGTTATCAGCTCATTAGCAATTCGCTGCGCCTTATCCAATGAGCAGTGTTCTATCAATAGACCAAACTCATCACCACCGAGCCTTGCGAGCGTATCTCGTGTTCTGATATGAGCTCGCAGCAAATGGCCTAGATCGCTCATTAGTTGGTCACCGGCTACATGGCCGCTGGTATCATTAATTAATTTAAACTGGTCCAGGTCGAGATAACAGAGTGCATTTTTTGAGTCGCTTTTCCGGGCGGTAGTTAAAACCCTGGTCAATCGACGATCAAATTCAGTGCGATTGATGAGGCCGGTCAACGCATCATGAGTCGCTTGATAGTTAATCTGTCGTGACAGATTTTTTGATTCTGTTACATCTTTGAACACCAGGACAACGCCCAGCAGTTCGCCTTGCTGGTTTAATATGGGTGCCGCAGAGCCTTCAACGGAGTATTCTTCACCATGGCGGCTCACGAATACCACATTTTGATCAAGCCCAACTTTTTGTCTGCTTGCAAGGCAGCTTTCAACAAGATCTGGAAGCGGTTCCCTGCTGATTTCATCGATAATTTGGCAAACTGCTGATAACAATTTCTGGAGGGCTTCTTCATTCGACCAGCCGGTCAGTTTTTCTGCGGCTTGATTGAGAAAGTTGATTTTGCCATCGGCATCCGTGGAAATGACGGCGTCACAGATTGAGTAAAGCGTTACCTGAGCTCGCTCTTTTTCTTCAAACAAGAGCTTTTGGGCCTTTTTGCGCTCAGATAAATCCTGGGTAATGCCCATGATTCTACAGGTCTTGCCATGCTGGTCGGTGATGGGTACAAAACTGGAAGAAAAGGCTCGATTGCATCCCTCAAATTCAAAGCAAAACTCAAACTCAACAGATCGACCTTCCATGGCCTGTTCTAACAGATCCCGTACGTGTGCTTTATCCTGATCACCTACAAAATCCAGATATGGACAACCCTGTACCTGGTCCAGCGTGGCTCCCATCAGTTGAAGACCCGCAGAATTCATGAAAGTTAAGCGGCCATGGAGGTCTATTTCATGTATGCAGATGGGTGCGTGAGACACAAGCAGCGCGTAACGTTGTCGCCCCCTTTGTCAGCCTGAGGTTTGGTCTGAGAATCGCGTATTTTATTCATGTTATAGAATGGCTTCCATCCAATCCATACGCCTTTTAATACGTCAAACAACTCTTGCAAACGGCTATCGATACCGATAAAACGATTGTTGCAGGCGTCTAGCTTGGGCTTCACTTAGATTCTGGCTGGTTATTCTAATAGACCCCGCTAGCCAGCTATTTGTTCAATAGTAACGGATCGCGAGTTCGATATAACTTCGAGTATAGGTCAG
>CBDUGR010000146.1:0-6118 GCA_965366515.1 uncultured Gammaproteobacteria bacterium
AGGATTGAAATCGGAGGGTGTGATTCCTCGTAACCAGTTTATTGACGAGGCGGGTGATTTTGATCTGAATGTAGGGGACGAGGTAAGAGTCGCCCTGGAAAGTTTGGAAGATGGGTTTGGTGAGACACGTTTGTCCCGTGAAAAGGCGCGACGTGCGGAATCCTGGGAAGTACTGGAAAAAGCCTACGAAGCTGGAGAGCTGGTCACAGGTGTCATTAATGGCAAGGTTAAAGGTGGTTTCACTGTTGATCTCAACAATGTGCGGGCCTTCTTACCAGGATCGCTGGTTGATGTGCGCCCCATTCGTGAACCGATTCACCTTGAAGGTAAAGAATTAGAGTTTAAGGTTATCAAGCTGGATCAGAAGCGTAACAATGTGGTCGTTTCTCGTCGTGCCGTGCTGGAAAAAGAAAATAGCGCAGAAAGAGATAACCTGCTGGCCACCCTTGAAGAGGGTATGAGTGTTGACGGTATTGTTAAGAACCTAACAGACTACGGTGCTTTTGTTGATCTGGGCGGTGTTGACGGGTTGTTGCATATTACCGATATGGCGTGGAAGCGAATTAAGCATCCTAGTGAGATTGTTGCGATCGGTGACGAAATTAAAGTTAAGGTTCTGAAGTTTGATAAGGAAAAGAATCGTGTGTCTCTGGGGCTGAAACAGCTTGGCAGCGATCCATGGGGCGAGATAAAAGGTCGTTATCCTGAAAATAGCAAGGTTAAGGCTCGCGTTACTAACTTAACAGATTATGGCTGTTTTGCCGAAATTGAAGAAGGTATAGAAGGGCTGATACACGTTTCAGAAATGGATTGGACCAATAAAAACGTTCATCCATCGAAACTGGTTCAGGTAGGAGAAGATATTGAAGTGATGATTCTCGATATTGACGAGGAGCGTCGCCGTATTTCTTTGGGTATGAAGCAATGTACTCAAAACCCTTGGGAAGAATTTGCTTCCAACCATGCAAAAGGATCGAAAATATCAGGAAATATCAAATCTATTACTGATTTCGGTATCTTTATTGGTTTGGAAGGCGGAATTGATGGACTGGTTCACCTGTCTGATATCTCCTGGAGTGAAACCGGTGAAGAAGCGGTGCGAAGCTATAAGAAGGGAGATGATATAGAGACAGTCATTCTTTCTATAGATCCTGAGAGAGAGCGTATTTCTTTAGGCGTTAAGCAGCTTGATGGGGACCCCTTTGCGGAGTATGTTGCAGCAAATGATAAGGGTGCAGTAGTCACGGGTAATGCCAAAGAAGTAGATGCCAAGTATGTCACAATCGAACTGGCACCAGGCGTAGAGGGTACTTTGAAAGCATCTGAAATTAGCCGGGATAAGGTTAAGGATGCGCGAGAAGTGATTAACGAAGGCGACGCTGTAGAGTGTAAGGTCGTTAATGTTGACCGCAAGAACCGTGTGATTAGCCTGTCTATTAAAGCCAAGGATATGGAAGAAGAAAAGACAGTGATGAAGGAAATGCGACAGCGAGAAACAGAACGCGCAGGACCTACCACTATTGGCGAACTGATTAAGGCTCAGATGGCTAATCAGGATCAAGAAGAGGAATAAATTGTATTGTGAACAAGGCGATACATAGTATTCTGGTTTATACTATTTTGCATACAACAACAATCAGGAAGTGGCTATGACCAAGTCAGAATTGATTGAATGCATTGTGGCTAATCAATCGCAACTATCAGTCAGAGATGTTGAGCTGGCCGTAAAAGCGATTATTGATATGATGGCCCAAAGCTTATCCACTGGCGAGCGAATTGAAATCAGGGGTTTTGGCAGCTTTTCGCTACGTTATAGGTCTCCGCGAACGGGGCGTAATCCCAAGACCGGTGATTCTGTGCAGTTGTCAGGCAAATATGTACCTCATTTCAAGCCTGGCAAGGAGTTGCGCGAGAAAGTGGATGAGAATCGAAGCCAGTCCTAAAGTCACTTGATGTTATATAAGCGGCATGCTCTAGAGCATGCCGTTTTTTTTGTCCGGCAGTAATTGACTCTGGTAGTGAACGGGCAGGAATTTGCTTTTCCATCTTAAGTATTATTGTTAATTGTATAAGCTGAGGTAGAATACCGGTGTGTATCGATCTGCCAACAGATCTGTTGATAGTTTTTATCTCGCAAATTAAGGGTGCTGCATGAGATGGGTTAAACGAATACTCATGATTTTAGTTTTGCTGATGGTTTTCGCTTGGGGACTATTGTTTACCACAGAGAACACCGCCCAGGCCCCTTTGTCACTTGTGTTTGTTACTTTGCCAGAGGCCAGTATATCAATCTGGGTCGCTGCGGGGTTTGTGAGTGGTGGCTTGATTGGGTTATTAATCTGCATATTGTTGGTGACAAGAGTTAAAGCAACCTTGGTGTCAATCAAGCGCCAGTTAAGGCAGAGTGAGCAGGAGCTGTCAAAACTTCGGACGGGTGTTACAGGGGAATAGTATGTCCGACCTGCCATTTCTAGTGGCCTTGTTTGTTGCAGTGGCGGTAGGGTGGTGGCTTGGTCGCCGGGAGCTCAAGAAGAGATCAGGTAGAGGCGCTTCAGCTCCACAGGACTACTTTGAAGGGCTCAACTTTCTTCTAAAAGAACAGGCAGACGCAACGATTGAAATGTTCCTCAATGCGATGGGTGCCGACGCCAATGCTGTCGATACTCACCTTGCACTGGGAAGGCTTTTCCGAGCCCGGGGAGAAGTGGACAAGGCGACCCGGGTCCATCAGGCGTTGCTTGCCAGGCAGGGGTTAGCAAGAGATAAACTATTATTGGCTCAGTTTGAGCTGGCTAATGACTACATGGCCGCAGGGCTTTTGGATCGTGCTGAACGTTTGCTTAAAGATTTAGGCGATGAATCCGGCGAAGTTAAATGGCGCAGCATAGAGCTGCTTATGGGCATTTATCAGCAGGAAAAAGACTGGGATCGGGCCATTTCATGTGCCCTGTCGCTGCTGCCCAAACAGGGCCCTGAAATCAGGCCGGTTCTTGCCCATTATTGCTGTGAGAAAGCTATTCTGCTCATGGCTAACGACGAAAATACCCTGGCGCGAAGGGAGTTAAATAGGGCTCTTAATTATGACACGAGCTGTGTGCGTGCGAGTTTATTAAAGGGGCACTTAGAGGCTCAGACGGGACATTACAGAGAGGCAATTAAGGCGTTCCGCCGAGTCAAGGAGCAGGACCCCAGTTATCTGCCCGAATCTATTCCGCGCTTATCGGACTGTTACCGGGAATTGGGGAAAGATAAAGAACACAAAGAATTTTTACTGGACTGTTTGCAAAAGAAACCCTCGATTACTCTCGTGTTTGCTGTGGCAGATATACTTTACGGGAAGCCAGAGCAAAAGGATCAGGCACGACAGTTTATTGCGGAACAGTTGGCGAACCGGCCATCACTAAAGGGGGTGCTGCATCTCATCGATATACATCTTGCAGCAGAAAAGGAAACAGGTGATTCCCATTTGTCCGAACTTAGGAAACTAATGGCCCAGCTGATTGAGGCCAAGCCTGTTTACCGTTGTTCAAATTGTGGTTATTCGGGAAAACATCTGGTTTGGCTATGCCCAGGTTGTCAGCGTTGGGGAAAGATTAAACCAATTTATGGACTGGAAGGTGAGTAATGATTAGCGTCCACAAAACGGACTTGAAAATACAACTGATGGGAGAGTAATCCGAATTGCGCAATAGTGACGATGTAAAGATTATAGTGGCTCTTGATTATAGCTGCGCTGAGACGGCTATGTTGATGGTAAAACAGTTAGATCCTGGAAAATGTCATCTAAAAATAGGTAAAGAGCTGTTTACGCGATGCGGGCCTGCCATTGTTGAGCAAACGCAAGCCCTGGGTTTTGAGGTTTTCCTGGATTTAAAATTTCATGATATCCCCAATACTTGTGCTCAGGCAGTACGTGCCGCTGCAGAAATGGGTGTGTGGATGGTGAATGTCCATGCCTCGGGAGGGCGAGCTATGATGATGGCTGCGCGCGAAGCATTGGAGAAGGCAAGTGGTGGTCGCCCACTACTGATTGGCGTGACTGTTTTAACCAGTCTGGAGTCGCGTGATATAGAGGAAGTGGGTTTTGCTGAAAAATCGGCAGCCCTGGTATCTCGCTTGGCAAAATTAACGGAAGACTGTGGTTTGGACGGAGTTGTTTGTTCACCGCAGGAGGTAAAACTGCTCAGAGAACAGCGGGATAAAGATTTTGTATTGGTGACCCCTGGTATCCGGCCCCCTGCAGCTGAGGCCGATGATCAAAAGCGCATAATGACGCCGGCGGAAGCTGTGCGTCAGGGAAGCAGTTATCTGGTGATTGGCCGGCCAATTACGCAAAGCAAAACACCTTTGCTGGCACTGGATAACATTATTAGCAATATGGTGATCTAAATTTTTGTAAGCTTGATCTTGAGCTAAGGCCTTGTTAGGATTGGCCTGCTTTTAATCACACAAGGAATGTAGTTATGAAGAGTATCAAATGGATTGTTGTTTTATTAAGCACCTCACTGATGTTGTTGTCGCTTCCCTCCTATTCAAATGACCAGCTTAGTATCGCTGCAGCGGCGACCGCAGTGCAAGTCGTCGATGTAAATAATGCGGATGCAAAAACTATAGCGGCTCAATTGAAGGGTGTAGGGCTAAAAAAAGCACAGGCTATTGTGGACTATAGAGATACACACGGGCCGTTTAAGACTTTGGATGACCTGCTAAAAGTGAAAGGCATTGGTGTGAGTACGTTGGCCAATAATAGGGATAAAATCAGCTTATGATGCTGTGACCAAGAGCGACAAAAGGCGCAATTATTGCGCCTTTTTTATTGCAAGCTGGTCCAAGCCAATTATACTTTCCTCGCAAAGCAAGGAAATTGAATTAAGCCGTGATAAATGCAAACTGGAATGAGCATGAGGGCTACGTTAACGCGGGCGAATTAATGGAAAAAGTTAAGCAAGCGAGTCAATCTCTAAGGAACTCTGCTCAGTGGGCAGCCTTGGTTGATCATAGAAAAACACAGAAGAAATGGGTTTTGCGCGATCTCTTTGAAGGAAACCCTGCACGATTTGAGCAATTCTCACTCGAATTGGATAATACGCTCTACGATTTCTCTAAAAACCTCCTTTCTGAGCAAACGTTAAGTTATCTCATAGATTTGGCAGAGTCTGCCGGACTTAAGGAGCGCATCGAAGCACTTTTTTCCGCTAAGCACGTAAATACTACAGAAAACCGCCCTGCACTGCATACCGCTTTGCGTGGTTCAACGCAACAACCCGTCAATGTGGCTGGCGAGGATATCATGATCTCGATAGCAGCAATGCGAGAGAAGATGCGAGATTTTTCTGAGCGTATTCGCGCGGGTTTATATTTGGGCGCTACCGGTAAGCCCATTACCACCGTTGTGAATTTGGGAGTAGGGGGATCTGATCTGGGACCCCGGATGGTTTGTGAGGCGTTTAAACATCGTGCGTCGGTTCATGTCAAAGTGCTATTTGTTTCGAGTATTGATGGCAATGAAGTCGTTGCAACCTTGCGCGACCTTGACCCAGAGACAACGCTTTTTATCGTTTCGTCTAAGTCTTTTTCTACAGTCGATACTATGGCTAATGCGGAAACAGCCAAGGCCTGGCTTGCCAACCATTTAGGCCCCGGGAAAAAGTTAGCGAAACACTTTATAGGGGTGTCGGCAAATACTGATGCGATGAGCGAATTTGGTATCAAGATTGAAAATCAGTTGCCGCTCTGGGAATGGGTTGGTGGACGGTATTCCGTATGGTCAGCTATTGGTTTGTCGATAGCCATTAGTCTCGGAATGTATGATTTTGAGCAGTTTTTAAAAGGAGCGGCTGAAGCGGATAGGCATTACCGAAATACAGAGTTCAGGAAAAACATCCCGGTTATTCAGGCATTGATAGCGATTTGGCATAATAACTTCTGCGATGCAACCACTCGGGTAGTATTGCCTTACGACCACCGAATGCATGTCCTTCCGGCCTTTTTACAGCAACTCGAAATGGAGAGCAATGGAAAGCACGTCACGTTAACGGGTGAGCAGGTTCAGTGCGCTACTTCACCGATTATCTGGGGGGAGTTTGGTCCCAATGCACAGCATGCCTTCTATCAGTTG
>CBDUGR010000147.1:0-6101 GCA_965366515.1 uncultured Gammaproteobacteria bacterium
GTCCCAGACGGGGGTGTGTGCCGCTGCGATGGCATTTGAATCTGAATTGTCACTGTGTCCCCAGCCATCCAAAATGATGAGCGCGATGGGTTTCGCTACTGTTGTCATACTCGTTACATTGTCCAATTCATTGTGCGGTAAAAGATAGAGCCCTTCGCATAACTACTACACTGCTACGCTAGGCTATACTGTGTTAAAAATCGGCTCAAAATGCTCATTTATAAGTATAAAGTCCGCTTTTTCGCCGATTTTTTCCTTGTCTTGCCGTTGCTCGCCACATTCTGCAAAGGTCTTATATAGAATTCTAACTGGACTGGCTACTAATAACCATGACAAAGAAAAAATGACGATTGTAGAACTGCCAAATTCCTGTCAATGTTTGTTCTTTGCGGTTCGTGTGGCAATAGAGGGCTATTAATTTACAGGAATTGTTTAGTCGAATTGGATTGCGGTGTATACTCTCGCATCGTTTTTAATGCGGAGCTGGACATTGGATCAGGTATTCGAATTTATTGGTAATCATCTTGCCCTGGCCGGAGCATTTGCGGTGTTATTGGTGGCGCTGTTGGTGACGGAAAACAAGCGCGGTGGTTTGTCGGTATCAACGCAGCAGGCGACCCAGCTGATCAACAGGGAGCAGGCAATTGTTTTAGATTTACGCTCGCAGTCAGAATATAACGCAGGACATATTGTCGGTGCGCGGAATATACCCTATACCAGCTTGTCATCACATTTGGCTGATCTTGAAAAGTATAAGGAAAAGCCGGTGATTCTTGTCTGCAAAATGGGTCAGCATTCGAGCGCCGCTGGAAAAGTTTTGATGAAATCCGGTTTTACCCAGGTAAAACGCATGTCTGGCGGCATGGCAGAGTGGGCTAATACCAATCTGCCGGTAGTTAAAACCTAGGCAAAAATGCAAGCAGAACACCAGTATAAAGTCCGTATTTATACGACGCAATTTTGTTCCTACTGTATCCGGGCGCGGATGCTGCTTAAGAGCAAAGGCGTTGAATATCAAGAGCTTCGCATCGATTACGATCTTGCATTAAGACAAGAGATGCAAAGACTGAGTGGGCGACACACTGTGCCGCAGATCTGGATTGGTGATCAGCATATTGGTGGCTTTAGCGAATTGAGTATGCTCGAAGCGGCGGGTGAGCTGGATAATTTACTGAGTTAATGAAATATATTGAAAGGATAAGTTATGGCAGATAACGAACAGACAAACCAGCAAGCAGCCGCTGAAAATCAGGCTGATCAGCCGCAATTCGCATTGCAGCGCATCTACGTTAAAGACCTGTCTTTTGAGTCTCCGCGTGCACCTCTCGTGTTCCAGGAAAAATGGGCGCCGCAGGTAAAAATGGATGTCAATACCAGCGCCAAGAAGATAAAAGAAGATATATACGAGGTCGTTTTAACGCTGACCATTACGGTTGAAAACAATGACGAAGCGGCTTACCTTGCGGAAATTCAACAAGCAGGCGTGTTTGCTGTTAAGGGACTGGATGATGCCAATTTGGAGCGCACCATAGGGGCATTTTGTCCGAACATATTATTCCCTTATGCGCGTGAAGCGGTTGATAATCTAATGGTAAGAGGCAGCTTCCCTCCGATGCAGCTTGCTCCGGTGAATTTTGATGCGATTTTCGCTGAAGCGAAAAGGCGTCAGGCAGAACAGACGGGTGAAGCTGGCGACGCAGAGGTGACGCACTAGCCCTTCTCGTTCCTCCTGAATTTTCCTGCGCGGTCACACTAGCGGCCGCCGGGGAAGTCCATCTGCCGCAAGGCTTCGTAAACGACAACAGCGACAGAATTCGAGAGATTCAGGCTGCGGCTATTTTCCAGCATGGGGATGCGCAGTTGCTGGTGAGCAGCAATTCTGCCTCTTTCGTCATCCGGCAGTCCCCTCGTTTCTGGACCAAAAATAATAGTATCTCCTTTCGTAAAACTGACAGTGGCGTAGCAGTTCCTGGCTTTTGTCGTCAACGCATAGATCTTTGAGTCGGGATGCGACTGATAGTAGTCATCCAGCGAGTCATACAGTTTGACACTGGCCCATTCATGGTAGTCCAGTCCGGCTCGACGTAAACGTTTATCATCAAAATCAAACCCCAAGGGCTTGATTAGATGGAGCTGACATCCAGTATTTGCGCACAGGCGGATAATATTGCCCGTGTTAGGTGGTATTTCCGGTTCGTATAAAACAATATTTAGCATGTGGAGTAATCTGAAAGAGAGGCTCGATAAAGGAATATAATCAGTGGCCGATATTAAATAAAGCCAAAAGCATGATTAATCAAAATCTTTTGCTACAATTTAATTTAAGTATTTCTTGATTCTTTTTGATTTTATTAAATTATTTGTCTAGAATTCAGCCCGGTTGTTCAGCGGTATCGATGATAACCAATAAAAATAATCCAGAGATGCATCTGGGAAAGCTGGCTGGGAAGGAGCAACATAAGGGGGTGGGCTCTGTTTAGTTTCTTGCAGGCAAAAAAAAATATAAAAGGATTAGTTGGCGTCAGCGTCCAAGCTAATGGCATCGCTGTCTGTCATCTGCAGATGAACGGTTCACCCAGGCCGCTATTATCCTCATACGAATTCAGTCCCTGCGATAGTGCATCAGAGCATGACTCGGTCCTCAAGAAAGCTGTTGGCAAGTTAAAGCTTCAAGGCGCACCCGCCACTATTATTCTATCCCAAGGGCAATACCAACTTTTATTGGTTGAATCTCCTGATGTTCCTGAAGATGAGCTGAAGCAGGCGGTGCGCTGGCGCATTAAGGATCTGGTGGATTTTGATGTTGGCAGCGCCGCAGTTGATGTTATTCAGCTGCCGGAAGACGCTTTTCCCAGTGGCAGGCAAATGGTGTACGTGGTGGTTGCCAGGCAATCTATCATTGATGATGCGCGGCACCTGATTGAGGGGGCTGGCTTACAATTAAAGTATATCGATGTAGCTGAAACTGCGCTCAATAATCTGTTGCGCAATGATGACCTTGGCCACCAGGGAACTGCGTTGATGTATCTTCAGCCCAAGCAGGGCATGGTCAACTTGATCAGAAATAGTAGCCTATACTTAAGTAGAGGCATAAGAGCTAACATTAGTCAGCTTGAAAACTCAATCCTATCTGAGTCTGATGCCTTTAATCATCTGGTACTGGAGATTCAGCGATCATTGGATTATTACGAGAGCCAGTTAGGCCAGGCACCTGCGACGCACCTGTTCCTGACGCCATTAGCCGGTGGTATTGTCCACCTCAGCGAGGCACTAGATGCAAATTTGGGTGTTCGAGTTGATTTGCTGGATCTGCCTGCCATCCTGGAGGGGGCGGAGGGCATGCCTCTGGATATGCAGCAAAGCTGTGTGTTGGCGGTGGCGGGTGCTATGAGGCCTGAATCTTGATGAGCCAGCAGATTAACCTGTATGAGGCGCCGCCGGAGGTAAATATTTGGCGCGACTACTCGCCATTCCCTCAGGTGGCTATCGGGCTCGTGTTGCTGATGATCCTGGGTTCTGGATATAGCTTGTGGAGCTATTGGGGGTTGCAGGATCAGTTAGAGTTGGCCAAGAATCGCCAGGAAAGGGAGGCGCAAAATATTGAAGCCATCAAGCAACAGTTACCGGATGGCATTCTTGATCAGAATCTCGAAGCAGAGGTTGCAGAGCTGACTAAGAAGGAGGAAACCACAAGGCAGTTGCTCAAAGCACTGAATTTGCAGCGGATTGGCAATGTGGGTGGTTTTTCCAGTTTCATGGAGGGATTGGCAAGGCGTTCTATCAAAGGACTGTGGTTAACCAAAATAGATCTGAACGAAGGCGGTGCCAAGATTGGACTGCAGGGGCAAACAAGTAAGCCAGAGACTGTACCTCAATTGATACAGCGACTGGGCAAAGAAGCTGCTTTTCAGGGTACGGAGTTTAATATTTTTAATCTAACTAATGCGTCCTCAGGCCGGGTGATGTCATTTGACGTCCGAGCGGAACAGGAGACACCCTAATGACTTCCGCTAAAACCATGCTGGTGGAGAGGTTTCACGCACTTAGTACGCGTGAGCGAAACATTGTATTGATACTCGGATTAGCGGTGTTGGTGTTTCTGTGGGATGCACTGTTGTTCGGACCTGTGCAGCGGGAATCCAAGCAACTTAAGCTACAAATGAGTACCGTGGAAAGTCAGATTTCCAAGCAATCGAAAGAGCTTGCTGAGTTAATGGCTGCGGTTAATCGGGACCCGAATAGTGAATTGAAGCAGCGTCGTGATCAGTTATCGAGCGCTGTCGCTGAAATGGATCAGCGACTGGAGACTCTAACATCTAACCTGATTCCGCCGAAGCAGATGGCTAAAGTCCTGGAGCAGGTGCTTAGAGAAAACAATAATCTCAAACTGGTACAGGTCATCAGTCTGCCCTCCAAGAAACTATCGGGAGGTAAGACTGAGTCGGGAAAAGAGATTGCAGTGTCGGAGGATACACAAGTCCTCTATCGTCACGGTGTCAGGCTTGAGTTAGAGGGGAACTATTTCGATACTTTGAACTATTTGCGGAAACTTGAAGCGCTACCCTGGCAGGTGCTTTGGAGTAGTCTGCACTATGAAGTCCAGGAGTATCCCAAAGCGTCCGTGCGGCTGGAAATCAATACCTTAAGCACCAATTCCGGATGGATAGGTGTATGAGTATTAGACTGAAAATATTGGCGCTAAGGCCTGTAACAATATGTCTGTTCATGCTGTTATCGCTAACCGGTGTGATAGATAGCTATGCCAATGGATCGGGCTTAGTAGACCCCACTCGCCCGGATTACTACACCGGGTCGGATAGTTCTTTTATTCAACAGTTAAAGAAAGGTTATAAACTCAGCTCCATTATTGTCAGTGAGCAGCGCCGAACAGCGGTTATTAACGGAATTTATGTCAAGGAGGGGCAGCCGATCGGGGAAGGAGTGGTACGGAAAATAGATAGTTTCAACGTAATAATTGAAGCACAGGGGGCGCGCTTTAAGGTGGCGCTTTCTGAAAATAATTTTAAAAAACGGCAAAACAAAAGATAAATGGAGAAACCGATGCCTGGGTTTACCAAAGGGTGGATAGTTGTGGCAGCAATCTGGTTGACAGGCTGCCAAGTGGTGCAGACTGGTCCTAGTCTGGATGTATCCTCTGCCCGTCAGATTGAGCAGGAACTGGAAGAAAGCCTGCAGCAAGAGAGTGGATCGACTACAGTGAAACCGCCGGAAAGTGTTAGTGATGCGCTATTGCCTCCCTTAACAGTGGGTTCGGGGTTTGAGGATCCGCTGGCAGAACGATTTGATATTTCTGTGGAAGCCTTGCCAGCTAAAGATTTTTTTATTGGGTTGGTTAAAGATACGGCCTATAACATGGCAGTACATCCTGATGTGACGGGCGAAGTCAGCCTGGAGTTAAAGAATGTCACCGTCGATGAGGTGATGAAAATTGTACGTGACGTGTATGGCTTTGATTACGTCAAATCAGGTCAACTGTATCGTGTGCTGGCAACTGATGTACGTACGCAAATGTTTAAGATTGATTATCTTAATGTACAAAGGTTTGGCTCTTCTGAAACCCAGGTGAGTGCCGGGCAGGTCACCAATGCTGATACTGCACAGTCCTCTGCGGAAAATGATATGGATGCGGGTAATCTGAGCGATGCTGGAGGGAGCAGCTCGGTTATCGGAACACGCGTCAGGACACAGACCAGCGCTGATTTTTGGAGTTCGCTGACCAGTACGCTGACAATGATTATTGGCCCCGGCGAGGGACATAAGGTAGTGGTCTCCCCGCAGGCGGGCCTGGTAGTGGTCAGAGCCTATCCCAAACAGTTACGAGCGGTGCAGGACTTTTTGGATAAAGCAGAGTTGTCGCTGCGGCGTCAGGTGATTCTGGAAGCCAAAATTCTGGAAGTCCAGTTGAATGATGGGTTCCAGGCTGGGATAAACTGGACTGCCATCAATAAAGTGAGCGATGGTAAAAATGTTATTTATGGCACAGGTCTGACCCAGGGGCCGCGCTTGGTTACCAGTAGCGGTGGAACGACCTTGAGTGATACTCTGCTGAATGTACCCGGAGGCGGTGATTCGGATATTGG
>CBDUGR010000148.1:0-6058 GCA_965366515.1 uncultured Gammaproteobacteria bacterium
CATTTTGAATATCGTTATGAACATTGAGATAAGGCTGTCAGGATTACTGCTTTTTAAAAGGCAAAAGCCGGGCTGCCTGCTCCATATAATCATCGATACCCCGAGCTTCCTGTTCCAGAAAATTGTCAATCGCCGCCCTAAACCCGGGATGCGCGATCCAATGCAGCGAATAGGTGTTAGTAGGTTCAAAACCTCGTGAAATCTTGTGTTCGCCCTGTGCACCGGGGTCAAATTTACGAATTTTTTGCTCAATGCAATACTCAATGCCCTGGTAATAACAGGCTTCGAAATGCAGGCATTCGAATTCCTCCAGGCAACCCCAATAGCGACCATAAAGTGTATCATTCCCCTGGAAGCAAAGTGCGGCTGCGATCGGCTGTTGTTCGACATAGGCCATAACCAGCATCAATTGTTCGGGCATCAGTTTATGTATCTGCTCGAAAAATTCGAAGGTAAGATAGCCACGTCTGGCACGCTTGTAATAGGTTGCCTGGTAAAAGGTGTAAAAATCAAAAAGCTGTTGTGACGTGATATTAATGCCGGTAATTCTTTTCAACTGGATGCCCTGTTCTGTTACGCGTCGCCTTTCTCGCTTAATATTTTTGCGCTTTCGAGAACTGAGTCTTGCCAGAAAATCATCGAACTCCTGGTAGTCGTGGTTCATCCAATGATATTGGCAGCCGGTTCGCTTTGATAATTTAAACTCTGAGTATTGCTCGAGTTCCTTTGTCTCAGGAAACAGCAGGTGCCATGAAGAATAGTCTTCGTTGTCTAGTAGCTCTTTTATGTCGTTTATGACCAGTTGAGTGATGATGTGGCGTTGCGTCTCATCGATTACGCAAAGGCGTGGTCCGGTTGCTGGTGTAAAGGGAATGGCGGTTAGCAGTTTTGGATAATATTCAAACCCGTGGCGCTGAAAAGCATCAGCCCAAGCCCAGTCGAACACAAACTCCCCATAGGAATGGGTTTTTACATACAGCGGCATGACCGCCACCAGTTGTTCTGCCTGATAGACCACCAGATGATGTGGCTGCCAGCCAGCTTCTGGACAAACACTGTCGGAACTTTCCAGTGCGCAAAGAAATTCGTGACGCATGAAAGGATAGCTTGTGCCGGTAATGCTATTCCATTCGACACCGCTGACCTGGTCTATCCCGGATAAATACGCGACCACGAATTTTGTTGTACTGCTCTTGGTATTCATCTGTAGGTGATGGTACATTGCTCAGGAATATGAAGGAATAGTTTTTCAACGAATCGCGTATTTGAGGAGTTAACTATGTTTGAGGTCGCTTCGCAGCTTACAAAAGATTCTATCTGTCTGGGAGACTTTCCCCTGTCGCGGTTGCTTCTGTGTAATGATTCAAATTATCCCTGGTTTATACTGGTGCCCAGGCGTGAAGGCGTGCGCGAGGTATTTGAGTTGCCGGAGACGGATCAGCAGCAGTTACTCTGGGAATCCAGCTACCTGTCACGAAAACTCAATCAGGGATTTGGCGCGGATAAAATGAATATTGCAGCATTGGGGAATCAGGTGCCTCAGCTACACCTGCACCATATCGTGCGCTACCAAAACGACCCGGCATGGCCAGGGCCGGTTTGGGGCAAGGTGACGATGGTGCCTTATACCAATTCAGAGATAGCCAATATGCAGCAAAGAATCAGGTTGTTGCTCACCGAGCAGTATATAGCAACCGAATAAGTAGAGCGTTTTCGCTCTGGTAACGAACAATTATTGGGGAAACTATCAATGGCGGGCTCTTCAAAAAAAGTGATTTATGCGGCGCTGATTGGAAATGGATTAATCGCAATTACCAAATTTTTTGCTGCCTCGGTGACAGGCAGCTCAGCGATGCTGTCTGAAGGTATCCATTCATTGGTTGATACCGGCAATCAGGTGCTGCTGCTGCATGGCATGAAGCGGGCGAAGCAACCAGCCAGCGAAGATTTTCCCTTTGGTCATGGCAAAGAGATATATTTCTGGAGTTTTGTGGTCGCGCTGCTGATCTTTGCGTTAGGCGCGGGGATCTCCATCTACGAAGGTGTGCAACATATTTTGCACCCGCAAGCGATATCTAACCCGATGGTAAATTATGTTGTGCTGGGGCTGGCAATGCTGTTTGAGGGGTTTGCCTGGTATTTCGCATTTACTGAATTTAATAAAACCAAGGGCAATAGGGGATATATCGGTGCCATACGGGCGGCAAAAGACCCAACTCTATTTGTGGTGTTGTTTGAAGATTCTGCGGCTATGCTGGGTTTGGTGGTCGCGTTTCTGGGTGTATGGATGGCACAGGTGACGGGGATACTTTACTGGGATGGCCTGGCATCGGTGGTTATCGGGTTGATTCTGGGAGGCACGGCCATTTGGCTGGCCTATGAAACCAAAGGGCTTTTGATAGGCGAAAGTGCTGATCCAAAAGTGGTTAGCGGGATCAGGGAGATGTCGCAGGACTTCAACGAAATAGAAAGTGTTAATGAGGTGCTGACCATGCATATGGGGCCGGAGTATATTCTCGTTAACATCAGTGTTCATTTTCGTCGAGAAATTCCAGTCGGTCGGGTTGAGTTGACGGCCTCTGCGCTGGATAAGCAGATTAAATTACGGTTTCCCAAAGTACGCAGAGTATTTATAGAGGCTGAAAAGTCAATTTAAGAGGCTTTGATCAATGGAAAATATTCAGGCGTTTATCACTCCATACCTGGGGTATGTCGGGCAACAGCCGGTTTTGCAGGCGCTGGTTATTCTCCTTGTCAGCCTGCTAGTGGCGTGGGTGATTGACCGTGTTTTAATTCAGGCAGGTATTCGGGTCATTCATAAAATCAGTTCATCGCTGGATTTGCAAATGCTGGAGGTTGTTCGCCGCCCGCTATTTATCAGTTTAATTCTCATTGGTGCAGCAATTGCTATTATGGTTTTAGGCCTGCAAGAGCGATGGCAGAAGCTGCTTTTCTCGCTATTGGTCACTGTAGCGCTGATGATCTGGACCTCTTGCCTGCTGAGGTTTGTTCGATTGTTACTGAGAAAAATGGCGGCAAACCGAACCAGCTATACCTGGCTGCATTTTCAAACCCTTCCTCTTTTCGAAAATCTTGCCTATATGGGCATCGTGGTGCTCTCGGTTTACTACATCTTTTCCGCCTGGGATGTTGATATGACGGCGTGGCTGGCATCGGCGGGTATCGTTGGTATCGCAGTGGGTTTTGCTGCAAAGGATACGCTGGCTAATCTGTTTTCGGGAGTTTTCATTTTAGCCGATGCGCCCTATAAAATAGGTGATTTCGTGGTGCTCGATGGCGGAGAACGGGGTGAAATCACTAAAATCGGGCTGCGCAGTACGCGCTTGCTGACGCGAGATGATGTTGAAGTAACGGTGCCCAACTCGGTGATGGGTAATACTAAAATTATTAATGAATCCGGTGGGCCTCATCAGAAGTACCGTATTCGGGTTAAAGTCGGGGTAGCCTATGGCAGTGATATAGATAAGGTGCGGGAGATTTTGCTCGATATCGCCATGACCGATGAGGATGTCTGCCGCGATCCGGAGCCGCGTGTAAGATTAAGACAATTCGGGCCTTCCAGCCTGGATTTTGAACTGCTGTGCTGGGTTGACCAGCCGGTATTGCAGGGGCGCATCCTGGATCGACTCTATTGTGCGATATATAAAGGATTCAGGGCGCTAGGAGTAGAAATACCCTATGCCAAGCAGGACGTTTACATCAAAGAGATGCCGCGAAAATCAGATTAGCGGGTATTAAAGAGATATTCAGCGAGGCATTAGCACCAGGATTGTTCGTTTTCTGGCCGTTCCAGTAGTTCGCGCACATTAGCTTCAATGATTCGGTAACCGACGTTACCTGATAGACGCTGTCGATCTTCGTTAAAAATCAATGTTGGACTTGATTTGACCGACAACTCCTGGGCCAACTGCATATCCTCCGCCAGCTGCGCATAGGCTTCGCCTTCGTTGATTTTTTGCTGAATATCTGTGACGGGAAGTTTGCTTTGGTGCATTAACGTTTCGATCACCGATGTTTTGGAGATGTCCTGAAGCTCGCTAAAAAAAGCATGTCGTAGTGTTTTTTTGAATTTGGCGAAGGCGCCCTTTATGGCCAACCCCTCTTTCTCTGCTAATCTGATTGCGCTGAGATAAAGATGTCCGGGCAGAGAGGAACAGGGGGTGTTATCCAGCCACACACGGGGATTAATGGATAAGTGATTAAAGTGACTTGCTACCTCTAAAACATGTTCTTGGTACGCAGTGATTCCGCCTTTATCGTGCCATTGCGCGGTCATCTTACCCTTAACATTGCCAAATACAGGTAATAGTCGAAATTCCAGTTCAATTTGGTTACCAAATTGAGCTTCAAGCTGGTCGATACGAATCTCTGATATGTAGGCCCAAACACAAAGAATATCAGAAAAGTGGGTGATGGTGATTTTCGGCATGACTTTACCTTTAGCGAGCAATTTATTTTATCGGAAAAACAACCTTAACCAGCTTGGTGCAAGCTGCTGCAATACGTGATTTGCGAGTGTACGCGGGATATAAATTCCCATTACCGCCGTGCCGCAAAATAAGTTACAATTACGCCCTTTTGATTTTCAGTGGTCAAGTAATATCTATCATGTTTGAACCAGTCTGTATCGGAGTTAAGTAATGCCAATTTATGAGTATCAATGCGAAGCCTGTGGGCACGAATTGGAAAAGCTACAAAAAATGCATGATGCACCCTTGGTGGACTGTCCGTCCTGCAGTGAAGCGGAGCTAAGGAAAAAGATATCCGCGGCCGGATTTAGGCTGAAGGGTGGCGGATGGTATGAAACCGATTTTAAAACCGGTTCTCAGAAAAATCTGGCCGGAAATAAGGCCGCGGCGAAGGATGCAAAGAAAGAGGGCGGCGCTAGTACTACGTCCAGCAGTACAGATAAAGGTGCAGGAAAAAGCACAAAACCAGCATAAATTTTAATATCAGGAGCGAAAGTAATCGTTATGCGCAGTCATTATTGCGGCGAATTAAATGAAACACACATAGATCAGGAAGTAGAGCTTTGCGGCTGGGTTCATCGGCGCAGAGATCACGGCGGGGTCATTTTTCTGGATATGCGCGATCGTGAGGGTATAGCGCAGGTTGTTTTTGATCCGGATACTGAAGAGAGCTTTGCCGAAGCGGAAAAGGTGAGAGGTGAATTTGTCTTGCGCATCAAGGGCCGGGTCAGAAATCGGCCAGAGGGCACTGTTAATGCTGAGATGAAAACGGGTGCTGTTGAGGTACTTGGCAAAGAGCTGACCATTTTGAATCGCTCGGAAACCTCACCATTCCAGCTCGACGAATACACCAACGTGGGGGAAGAGGTCCGGCTTAAATATCGCTATGTAGATTTACGCCGTCCCGAAATGTTAGAGAAACTGCGGTTTCGTTCCAAGGTGACCAGCAATATACGTAATTTTTTGGATGCCGAAGGTTTTCTGGATATTGAAACACCGATCCTGACCCGGGCAACCCCGGAAGGTGCCCGTGATTATCTGGTGCCCAGTCGCACCCATCCAGGACAATTTTTTGCGCTACCCCAGTCGCCACAGTTGTTTAAGCAATTGCTGATGGTCGCGGGGATGGACAAGTACTACCAGATTGCCAAGTGTTTTCGTGATGAAGATCTGCGTGCAGATCGGCAGCCGGAATTTACCCAGATAGATATAGAAACTGCTTTCCTTGAGGAGCAGGATATTATTGGTATCACCCAGCGCATGGTCGCTAACTTGTTTAGGGATCTGTTAGGCGTTGATCTGGGAGAATTTCCACATATAACCTATGCCGAAGCAATGTCGCGATTTGGTAGCGATCGTCCTGATTTGCGCATTCCTATGGAATTGGTCGATATCAATGATTTAATGCAAAAGGTAGATTTTAAGGTGTTCAGTGGTCCCGCCAATGATCCGAAAGGAAGAGTGGCTGCCCTGCGCGTACCCGGTGGTGCTCAGATTAGTCGTAGGCAAATTGACGCATATACCGCGTTTGTGGGTATCTACGGAGCCAAAGGTCTGGCCTGGATTAA
>CBDUGR010000149.1:0-6055 GCA_965366515.1 uncultured Gammaproteobacteria bacterium
ATCAAAACGCCCAAGCGCACAGGCTTAGATCTATTGTATCTGATCAGATCAGGCCCTCTCTAATTCAGAGAAGGCCTGTTTTCTGTTCAGGATTAAAACAGAAGCGATTCTGGACTATGCTGGATTCTGTAGTTTCCAGAGTACAGCGCGGGAAATTGAGCTGGCATAGTCCTCGAAGTTTTCATATTTCTTGGCTACGGCGTAATCAACCAGACCTTTGATCATTTTTCTGGTTTCAGCTACTTCTTCGTGCGTACGTCCACATCCTTCGCAGTGTGTTCCCTGGTCCGTACATTTGCCATTACATGGGCTATAAATCATAGGATATCCTCTCAAGCTTGCTCATGGTTTTCATTAACACGAAGTCCAGATAATAGGTGTGTCATTCTGCTAGCGATAAGGTCAGCTCAGTGGCAAACCTGTTAACTAACCATCACTTATTGTAAGGAGTCCGAAATGTGGTCTGGATTATAGTGACCCAGACTGATCGAGAGCAACGCTAAATGTTGGAGGCATGATCCAGATCAAATCTTTCATCATTCGAGATAGTGTCTCGTTATATAATTACTTGTCGACTCTTAGTCCGACTTCGCGATCTATCCAAAAAACCCGACCGCTACCTAATAGCGCCACCGCCAGAGAGATATCCAATAATGCCATCCCTAAGAGAAAGGAATAGTTACCCTCAGCCTTTTCAGTCATGAATTTACCGAACAGGATCATAAGCATCAGGAAAAACAGGAATCCGGGCCTAAAACACTGCCAAATCTTTGGATGGGCAAGCCGGTGAATTCTTTCAAGATTGCGCGTACAGAAACGATCAAATAGAAATTTTACCTTCAGCCCCCCGATAATCAGACCCGTAAATACAGTGAGTAAGATCACCGTATTGTCTTGCGTTAACTCACTCGCCTTTGACAGCATCGACAGGGCTTTGTAGGACAATACAAAACCGCCGCTGCACCAGACCAGGGCAGCAATTATTTTAAGATGAACTGTTTTGGTTTTAATCATTGTGCTATTAAACCAAATGGCCTCGTGAAACCGGATACTATCAGAGTGGATATAATGGTTTTAAGGACTTTGCGCTACTTGATAGCGATTGTTTTTTGGTTGAGCGGCGGATCTGCTCCAATATCCCCAGTAGCTTCTCTGCTGACCAATCGGTGGAACCCCCCTGGTCGCCATAAAGCTGTGCCTGCAACGCCATGATTTGCTCATCGATTTCAGGATGGCAGTCAAGTCGACGGATATCATCCAGATTTTCAATGGAGTGATCAGGGTAGACTGCTTTAAACCAGTCAATAAGGCTTTGTCTTGTTTGTGAGTAGTCTCTCTCTGAAATGGCGCGTTTTAACTTTTTAAGTGCGCCATATCGATTTTCGATGCGTGCCTTGTACCCTTCCTCAGCTGATGCAACATAATTTGTGGGCCTTTTTCGGTTGCGCATTAATCGCCATAATGTGATGAGCCAGAGTAAGGCAAACACGGTCGTCAGAACTGGCCAAACGAACTGGTTTTTCTGGTTTTCAGCCATGTCGTGATCATCTGTTGAAGCGATTTGATCGTTAAAAGTGACGGGTGGCAGCTGGCTGTTTAGCGCCTCCTGCAGGGGTGGAAGTACCCTCAGTTTTTGGGCTGGAATAATGGATTTTTCCAGTTGGTTAGTGTTGGTGTTCCACCAGACAAGGTCAAGGCCGGGAAACTCCAAAAAGCCTTCCTGACTGGGAACGACAGCGGCGGCCACACTACGAATCCCTCGATTTCCTTCAGCCGTCACCTGGTCATCCAGGCTTGGCTGGTCCGGATAAATTTTGAGTCCGGGAATTGCCTGCAGCTCCAGATTAGGTAGCTGCGCCGCACTTAGGCCTTTTGCTGACATGGTGATGGTTCTTGTTGTCGGATTCCCAGCGCGAAGTTGAGGCGTTATCTGTGCCCATGAGTCCTCCAATACGAGTTCTGGTGTTGGTAGCCAGGGCCTGTCGTTCGGGTAACTCTCAGGTTTTGGTAGCACATTGATGATCTGGGTGGCAGATTTGACTCGTAACAGCCTGCCGTTGGATCTAAAAATATTTCGACCGATTGGTACGGTGCGAGCGGTTAATGTTTGCTCGGGAATAATCAGGCGACCGCTTGATTCGGGTATGACCGAATAGTTGATCTCTACGATGGAGTAGCGTACGCCATTGACGATCTGCTCATAATTCTTTTGCTCACCCAGCTGTTTCACCACGGCATTGGCGATTTCCGGTGGCGATAGCCTTGGTTCATCAAGACCGGTTGAATGGAATATTCTAAGCCGGTAGAAAAATTGTTCCTGTACATAGACCTCCTGCTTAGTGACTTCGTTGTCCAGAAACACTTCGCTTAAGGCCTGTTTTGGATCAGCTGGGCCCGCGCTGACCCTCACTTTGATCGGTTGCGTACTATTTCCCTTAAAACTAAACGAAGGTACGGTCAGCACACCGCTGCGATTGGGCGCGATAATGAGAATATAATCATTAACTGAACTTCGCTGCCCATTGATTAAACTGAGTTTGTTGCTCTGTTTGCGATTAAGAATGGAAAAATCCTGCTCCAGGGCACTGAGATCGATTTGATCCGCCACCTGTCCATCGGTGGAGCGAAGCGTAAGGCTGATAATATCCTGTTCCGAAATCGTATTACGGTCGACTGAGGCGGTAAATGAGGCCTGGGAGATTGCAGGTAACAGAGTGACCAGCAATAAAATGGATGGCCATAGCTTTCGGCATAGATTTCGCCATGGGTTTTGACATGGTTTTCGATATAGTTCTCGCCATAGCTTTCTGGTGGGGCTAAAACATGAAGCACTTACCATATGGTTTGATCTTCCTTCTGCGGTAAAAACTGGTTATCTAATTGGCGTTGTCGATATTGGTAATTAAACTTGCGTTTTAGCAGCCCGCTTGGATCATCCGGGACACGGCGTAGCCACTGCTCTCTGGCTTGCTGTTCTTCCGACTGTTCTGCAGATTCAGCTTCAGTCAGAGACTGAGCTTCGCTGGTATCTTTGTCTGACTCTTCAGGCGTCGGTTTTTGCTGTTGGCTCTGTTCACTTTCCGGTTCCTGCTGATTTTCGTTTTTCTCGTCAGAGGCCTGCTGGTTTTTCTGTTCTTCCGATTGTTTTTCAGTCCCCTGTTGCTCTTGCTGCTGCTTCTCGTCCTGCCCGGATTGCTCATTGGATGAACTCTGTTGTTGCTTCGAGCTGCTGTCGGAAGAGTTTTCCTTTTGCTGATCGTTTTGCTCAGTGCTATTTTCTTTATCTTGTTCAGACTGGTTTTGCTGGTCCGATTGTGAATCTTGCTGTTCGTTCTGTTGATCGTTTTGCTGCTGTTGTTGCTGTTCCAATAACTGCTTTACTAAGGCTTGGTTAAACCTGGCATCTTCATGGTCTGGTGCAACTTCCAAAGCTTTTTCATAGGCAGCCAGCGCTTGCTCCAGCTTACCCGATTTAGCTAAAGCATTTCCTTTGTTATAGTGACCTGTCGCGGTGTGGGTGCTGTCAAAGGACTGAGCAGCGGCTTCATAGTTACCGGCCTTATAATGTGCGCTTGCCTGCCATTCACTGGACTCAAACAGTTCCGCAGCGGTTTGATGATCTCCCTCAGAGAATGCTTTAGCTCCCTGTTGATCCCTGGTTTCCCATAAATCCTGCCAGCTGAAGGCATAGGACGGCGTTGGTTGAATAGCCATTAACAATACAATCGATAAGAGCCAGCCACGTCTAAACGCCAAGCCCACTATCGGTACCAGAAGGAACAACAACCAGGGGCCTTCTTCACGCCATTGATCAAACTCGCGCTCTACTTCTCTGGTGCTATTGGCTAATACGAGCGGGTTCTCCGCAAGCAGATAGTTGATGTCTGTGTCATCTATTTGCAGGCCGATGGCCCTGGCCCCGGTAATATTTACCAACTCCGCCAAAGTTGCAGGATCGTTTTTAGCGATCACAATTTCGCCCCGTTGCTTTAAAAACCCCTGGTTGGGTATCGGAATTGGCGCGCCTTCCAGCGACCCGACCGATAAAATCGACAGGCTATGTTGGGTATTTGTTAGCAGATCGCCTATTTTTGTACTGTCTTGCGAACTCAGGCCATCGGTAATCAGTAAGATACGGCCTTTTTCAATCAGGCTGTTTTTCAGCATCTGTTGCGCTAGCTCGATAGCCAGTTCAGGGCGGCTCCCCATTGCAGGCATGATCAGCGGTGAAAGCGCGGGAACCATAGCCTTTATGGTGGCGGTATCATCGGTTAGCGGAGAAACGATATGCGCGTCTCCTGCATAGACAATGAGTGCCGTTTGTCCCTGGTGACGGGCGTCCAGAATATCAATCAGCTTATGACGAGCTTTAACCAGTCTGGATGGTTTAATATCCGCTGCCTGCATGGATAAAGATAGGTCCATAAGGATCACCAGACCATCTTCAGCTTTGTGTACTGGAACGGGGATTTTCTTCCAGGCCGGGCCGGCAAGCGATAACGCAGCTAACAGAGTTGCAAAAATCACCAGGTAAAGCGTTGTTTGCCGGGTAACGGTGTTGTTTTGTTCGAGCAAATAACTCAGTAAGTGTTGGTCAATTGCCTGAGCCCAGGCAGAGTTCTCCTGATGATAATTCTTAAAGCCGATGTAAATGACGGGGATGGCCAGCAGCATCAGCAGCCAGTAGGGGCGCAGGAAATGGAAATCGGCCAATTGACTTAACAGATCAGACATTGGATGCGACTTCCTTTGTGGTACGGCGCCAGACACGACGGTAGATCGGATATAAACGAATACCGGCCGTAAGCAGGCTGAGCAAAAGGAACAGCGACAAGGGCCAGTAGTACAGGGATTTAACGGGGTTAAAGGTTTCGGCTTCCTGATCGATCGGCTCGATCTGATCAAGCGTAGCGTAGATCTGCTGTAGTTCGTGCGTGTTATAGGCTCTAAAATACTGTCCGCCGGTCTGGTTGGCTATCTGTTGTAACATTTTTTCATCCAGATCCGCTGAAGGGTTCATGGTGCGCCGACCAAACATGCCGCCAAAAGGGCTGGATACTTCCATTTCCGTTGCACCAACGCCAATGGTGTGGATTTTAATCTGTTCCGCCAGCGCTATCTCAGTTGCTTTTTCGGGAGTGATCTGGCCGGCAGTATTGGCACCATCTGTGAGGAGAATCATTACCCGGCTAGCTTCCGGACGTTTACGCAGTCTCTTGGTCGCCAGGCCGATAGCGTCGCCAATGGCCGTTTGTTCACCGGCAAATCCAATCTGTGACTCATCAAGCAGCGTTTCTACGGCTTGTCGATCGAAGGTGAGCGGCGCCTGCAGGTAAGCCTGTGTACCGAATAAAATCAAGCCAATACGATCACCTTTACGTTCTGAAATAAATTGCCCCAGCACCTCTTTGACAACTTCCAGTCGGGTGACGGGTTCATCCTTTAAGGTTAGATCTTCACGCTTCATACTGCCGGAGATATCAACCGCTATCATCAAATCCCGACCACTAGTAGGAAGGTTAATAGGGTCGCCGATCCACATCGGACGACATACGGCGGCGATGAGTGATAGCCAGGCTAACGTGCTCAACAGGTGCAGCAGGCCTATTTTCCGCCCTGATGATCTGGAGTGCAGTGGTGATTCCTTTGACAGGCTGGCCAGTTGGCTGAAGAAAGGTACGCGCAATGCAGCTTCCTCTTTTTGGTGAGGTCTCAGCAGATACCTCAGCAGCAAAGGTAGCGGCAACAGCAGCACTGCATAGGGCCAGGCAAACTCAATCATTTATGCTTCCTTATCCACTGCAAAGTACAGCGGTAAAGACTTTCGGTGTCGACTGTTGTTTTTTCAATCTGTTCGGGTGGGCTATAGGGTGCGCTAGCCAGTATTTGTCCTGCTCCCTGGGTAAAGTCCTGCATATCGGCAGTGCTATCCAAAAAGCTAACCCAATCCTGTCCAGATAGCGCTGACACCCTGTTTTTTTCATAATAGTTAACAGCAACTTTCTTTAATAAGCGATTGATATCGAATATATAAACTAACTTATTATTTGTTTGA
>CBDUGR010000150.1:0-6036 GCA_965366515.1 uncultured Gammaproteobacteria bacterium
AGTGAACAACAGGTTGATAAGATGAGTTCAGACGACGCAAAGCTACAGCAATACTTTAATCCAGAGATTGAGCCGCTTTTTAACACAGCGCAAATGCGTGAGTTGCAAGAGCGCAAGCTGAAAGAAACGCTGGAGTATTTTTACGAGCATGTCCCCTTTGATCGTGAACGGATGGAAAAAGCGGGCATTACACCGGCCGATATCAAAAGCCTGGATGAGCTGGCGCAAAAGCTACCACTATGCGGTCAGGCTGATTTCAGAGAAGCGTTTGAACGCGCGGACAACGACATGTTCCGTGCCTATGAAATCCTGTTTGGCCAGAAACGGATGAAGGATCTGCATCTGTTAACCACCACCTCAGGGACAACAGGGACACCTACCCCCTATCCGGTATTCCATAAATCTGCCGAGGCAATGGGTGAGATCATGGGGCGATGGGGTTGGCGTGCCGGGCTGCGGCCCGGAGATCGGGTAGCAATTGGATTTGGGCTCAGCATGCATGCTGCGGGCACACCGCAGATCTATTGGTACAAGAAAATTCCCGGTGTCACCATTGTGCCCATCGGCGCAGAAGCGGGTACCGAGCGGTTTTTGCAGATGGTGGAGTTATTTAACGTCAATGTCCTGACCTGTACGCCATCTCTTGCAACGCATTTGATTGAGCGTTGCCCCGAAGTGTTGAATAAACCTATTGCTGAGCTGGGAATTGAACGGTTGATCCTTGGTGCTGAACCTGGTGCAGGCATACCGGAAGTTAGAGCTCGCCTGGAATCGGAGTATGGTGCGAAGGTGTTTGATGTGGGCGCTGGCTACGGTGTTTCCTGCGACTGTGAGGATTATCAGGGGATGCACTGGATTGCCGATGACTTTTGCTATTATGAGTTGGTCAATCCTGAAACGCATGAGCCGGTTGCGATGGAGCATGGGGCTACCGGTATGGCGGTATTCACACCTTTGGATCCTGAAGGTGCAATATTTTTTGCTAATCTGCGAGTTACGCTCAACGATATTCATCAAGTGTTCACTGATCCCTGTCCCTGTGGAAACAGCGGATTCAGGTATAAAATAGTGGGAAGGGCAGATGACATGCTCAAGGTGAAGGGCGTGCCTGTTTATCCTGCAGCTATACAAGGTGTGATTAATAGTTTTGTGCCTCGCGTAACCGGACAGTTTCGCATAGTGCTCGATGAGCCGCCGCCCCGTGTGGTGCCTCCGCTAAAGTTGAAAATTGAAGTGGCGGATGATCTGGGGGAGATGCAAATTACCGCATTGGAAGAGGAGGTGTTGGGAAAAATGCATGCTTTGCTAAAAGTAAGGCCGACTATCGTTTGGTTAAAAGCCAATACCCTGGAGCGCGCGCTCAAGAAGACACAGCTCCTGGAAAAAAACTACTCTGAAGAATAGTTGGGTTGGTAAACTGGCTGTTTTAAAGGACAATTAAGGGATTGAAAAGAAAGGCTACTGCCATATGGCAGTAGCCTTTTTCATGGAAGTGCTGATACTCGGAGGGAGTAAAAAACTATACCAGCACGCCATTATGGGTAAAGAACGAATAAACACTACTGCGTAAGCGACGTTTTTCAACACCACTGAAGCCCGACTGATTCACAAACTGAAATACCTTCTCAGTTAACTCCTCGCGACGTTTTTTACTTGCGAAACGTTCACCTGTATCACGTTTGCGCAGGAAACAGAACGCATATAATTCATCTGGATCTTTGTCCATAAATGAGCAAAAAGATTTTAATGTTTCAAGCTTTCCTGGGTCTTCAGTGAGGGGGTCACCACCCCACTGCTCTGTTAAACCCTTCGCCCAGATCTGTACCGTTTCGTAGGATTCAATTGGATTGGAAATCGACATAAGACTACTCTACCAAGCCTAGTTGTTGACAGAGCCTACGCACCTCTTCTTTGCGCCCTGGTTTTGGTTCTGGATCTTGCAACATTCCCGCTTCCTCCAGCTCTTTAACCACTTTCTCATCACGTTCAAAGGGCGTGTTTACATGGCGTTCGTAATAGAGACTATCGAAAGACGGTCTTGGTCGTTGACCCGGATCTTCAAGCGAGTATCCAATATTCATTACGTAGTGTGGCAGCCACTCGTCCGGGACACCAAAAGCTTCTTTGGCGACATCTTCGACCATCACCGAATAGCAGGCGCCTAAGCCTTGATTAATCGCCATTAGCAAGCCCTGCATCGCGGCTCCACCATCATCCCAGGCCATCATAGCGGGATAAGCGGGGCTTTCAGAGAGGGGTTTGAGCACTGCCGGCCAGGCATGCTCCTCCACAAACTTATAGGTCCAGCCGTGGCTCGGGTTGCAGGCATGGACATCGATCAACTCTTTGACGCGGTTACCCTTGTCTTTTGGAACGACGGTTGGATCCGCGAAACAATAGATATGGACAGGCGCAAGCTCCATCAGCACGCCGGTCACTGGAACTTTTAACCGCTCAAACAACTCATCATCCAGCTCGTCGCGATATACAACGACGGCTCTTAGCCAATGTGCATTCATCGCACAGGATGACAGGCGCATGGCTTCGAGAATTTTTTGTATTTTTTCCCGTTCGACCGGACGGTCCGGATCAAAAAAACGGGTGGATCGCCTGTTGCCGATAACCTGCTCGAAATTCATTATTTTCTCTCCTATTCAGTCTTTGCCCTGATGACTAGCTTTTGAAACCTGATCTACCGTTCCGTTCCCCTCGTTAATCAGATTGCAGTGATTTTACATCGAGCATTACTGAACGGAGCGCTTAAAAGCCGATAACGCTAGTAGATAGCGCATAGTAGGGAGCATAGCGACAGCCACAAAATCGGTAAATGGCCGATTCCAACAATTCGTGTGCAGAAAATGTCACTGTGCAGGGAGGTGATTTTTTCTGCACACGAGTTGCTTCTTCTTGCCATGTACTCCGGGGGCGTCGATTCATACCATGGTTTTCGTATACCGGCATTGCCGAGATGATTGAGAATATATCCAGTAAGTCCCGCTTTAACCTACAGATGTTTTTTTGCGGGGTATAGGGTCAGGGGGCTAGACGATGGTGAAATATGTTGAGGTAAGGCGCGATACTAGCGCATTTCAGTTGCCCCTCGAGGCTCACCAAATCAACGTTTTGTGTGAAGCACACTTTTCAAGTTTGCCAATATATGTCCAACAGTTCGAAACTGGCAAATTTAATACCAGCTATCGTCTGGATTTTGATCATCGACCCTCCGTTATTCTACGCGTTGCTCCGCCTACTAATGCGTTGTTGTTTCAGCATGAAATTGGTTTGCTGAAGAGAGAGCATTCGGTACAGCAGCGGTTAAACAGATTGTCCGAAAAATTTCCGGTTAATTTGGCCGCTAATTTTAGCCGTAAACTGATTGATCGTGATTATGTTTTCCAAAATGTTGTTCCGGGTGAGCTGTGGAGTCTAATGCAGCATGAGCTAACAGGTGAGCAAAATGAACAGCTTTGGTGGGAGCTGGCGTCAATTGTTAAGCGTATTCATCAGCTGGAAAATGATCAGTTCGGATTTCCACAGCCCAGGATGCAGCATCAATATTGGGGTGATGCAATGATCGAATGGATCGCTGGAATGGTGAAGGATTTGGAAAAATATAGGATTAATTGTGAGGGGGCAAAAGAACTCCTTGAAAAAGTGACGATTGGGCGTTGTTACCTCGATGACGTGACAACACCAACCCTGGTGCATGGTGATTTGTGGCCTAAAAACATCCTGGTACAGCGCAGTGAGGGGCAAGTTGAGATCAGTGGCGTGCTGGATGCCGAGCGAGCGTTTTGGGGTGAGCCGGCAGCAGAATGGATCTTCTCCTTCCTGGATATACCGGTCAGTTTCTGGCATCGATATGGCACTTTATCTGAAGATACGTCAGCGGCGTTTCGCACATTGGTCTATGAAGGCAGGGGAGCTGTACAGCTCTGCCTGGAAGCCTGGCGGTTTGGGTTCGATGATGCGTTCGCGCGCAAACTGCTGATGCGTACAAACGCCCAGCTTGGCCACTTCTTGAATGCGAAGAGTC
The DNA here is from genome assembly GCA_965366515.1 of uncultured Gammaproteobacteria bacterium. Lineage (GTDB taxonomy): Bacteria > Pseudomonadota > Gammaproteobacteria > Pseudomonadales > IMCC2047 > JAJFKB01. Next base: position 4,037 of record CBDUGR010000150.1, read on the forward strand.
GCCATCTGCATCGTGACCCTCTGGCCAGCCAGAAAGCAAAGGTGATAGGCGAGCGACAGTCAGTGTGATTTAACAATATAAGATAGAAATTCTTTGACCGGGCGAGGATTGGCTAATAATGGCAACGAACACAGGCGGTGAAGGGAATAGCGCACTGAGTGCAATTTTTGGGGGTGCCAGTGATCTTGGTGCCATCCCACTGAAAATGCTACCGCCGTTGAATCGTTGAGCTCCGTTTTGATACAGATTAATCGTAACCTCAAATGTCATGCAGGGATAAGAGTTTCAGACATAAATCGATCGTTGAGAGATGTAAGATATGGGTAGGAAGGATATGGCTGGAATAACCAACAAAGCACTAAATGGGCGATGTTTGGGTGAGGATGAGTTGCGTTCTCTGGCTTTTTGTAATGAGCTTGATCTGCTGATGGAGACTGCGGTTACCGTCAGAGATAGAGGTTTTGGTAATCTTATCAGTTACTCGCGTAAAGTGTTCATTCCACTCACACAACTTTGTAGAGATGTGTGTCATTACTGTACTTTCGCCAAGAGCCCCGGCAAGCTGGAAAAACCTTTTTTAGGGGTTGATGAGGCACTGGAAATTGCCCGAAAGGGCGCACATTCTGGCTGTAAAGAAGTACTTTTTACTTTGGGTGAAAAACCCGAACTCAGATACCGGGTTGCCCGAGAAGCGCTGCAAAGCATGGGTTTTCAGTCAACCTTGGAATACGTAGCGCATGTGGCGGAGAGGGTTTGGCTGGAAACGGGGTTGCTGCCGCATATTAATGCCGGTTGCATGAATTCGGAAGAAATCGTCCTGTTGCGTCGCTATTCAGCATCAATGGGCATCATGCTTGAATCCGCCTCGCAGCGGCTTTGCGAAAAGGGTATGCCGCATTACGGTTCCCCCGATAAAGAGCCTGAAAGAAGGCTGGCGGCTATTGCGTTGGCGGGTAAGTTCCGTGTTCCCTTCACATCGGGAATCTTAATAGGCATTGGTGAGACTCGCCTGGAACGTATCGAATCAATGATTGCACTGCGCAGATTGCATCATCAGTATGGACACCTGCAGGAAATCATCGTACAGAATTTTCGCGCCAAACCCGCTACCCTGATGGCTAAAGCGCCCGAACCAGATCTTGATGAGCTGTTGTGGACGATAGCGCTGGCGCGTCTGACATTTGGGCAAGAGATGAGTATACAGGCCCCGCCTAACCTAAATGCCGGGGCGACTGGACGACTGGTTGCCGCGGGCCTGAATGATTGGGGTGGAGTCTCGCCTGTGACCCCGGACTATGTGAATCCGGAGGCCCCCTGGCCGAGTCTTGATGTTCTGGAAAGTGAGACGGGTTTAGCAGACAAGCAATTAGTGGAGCGTTTGACCATCTATCCGCGCTTTGCTTCTGCGCCGGAGTCTTGGCTGGATAATGCAATAGCTACTTCTGTCATGCGTATGACAGATGCGGAAGGGTTTCCACGTACCGACAGCTGGCAAACGGGAAGAGGGAGTAAGATACCTGAGAAGCTGAAGCCACTGACTGGCTTAATACCATCACCATTAACGGTAAATGCCAGGCTGCAAGCCAAATTAACTAAGGCCTGCGATGGTGGGTCGCTTTCGGAGCAGGAAATTACCTCGTTGTTTGCAGCGCGCGGCGAAGAAGTTGCGCTGATATGTGAGGCTGCAGATCAATTGTGCCATTCTTTACATGGAGATAAGGTTAGCTATATTGTCAATCGTAATATTAACTACACCAACATCTGCTATTTTAAGTGTCGTTTTTGTGCATTTTCGAAGGGAAAGTTGACCGAGAATCTTAGGGGGCGGCCTTATGATCTAAGCCGGGACGAGATCAAAGCGAGAGTGGTAGATGCATGGAAGAGGGGAGCGGTTGAAGTTTGTATGCAAGGTGGGATTCATCCCGATTATACCGGCGAGAAATATTTGGAAATATGCCAATTAGTTAAAGAGGCTGTTCCTGAGATGCATATTCACGCAT
>CBDUGR010000151.1:0-5960 GCA_965366515.1 uncultured Gammaproteobacteria bacterium
GGTTGCACCAGTATCAATCCTTTGTCGCAAATATTCCAAGAACGCTGAGGCACGAGATTAATAATCCACTGAATACTATCAGTACTTCACTGGAGAACCTTTCGAGCGAAACCGACGAAACAAAGCGGCAACTATACCTGCAAAGGGCCAAACGTGGGTTGCATCAGATCGGCATCCTGGTACAACAGTTGGCCGAGTCGGCCAGCCTGGAACAGGCATTAGGCAACGACGAAATGGAACCTTTTGACCTGCGCGGGCTGCTCGAGCAATACCTGAATAATTATCAGCAAAGCCATCAGATCGAAATCGACAGAGAATTACCCGATGAGCCAATCTGGATTGAAGGCGCGGACTTTCGCATCGAGCAAATGCTGGATAAGCTGCTGGACAATGCCGTCGATTTCAACCTGAAAAATCAGCCAATCACTATTCAACTCATGCCGCAAGAAAAGCACTGCGAAATAAAAATCAGCAATTACGGCGCCAAAATTGAAGAAAATCAACTGCCGCTTATTTTTAATCAAATGTCGAGTTCGCGCCCTGCACTTGACTCGGAAAGGCCACATCTGGGGTTGGGATTATATATCTCCAAACTCATCATCGATTATCATAACGGTCACATCAGTATTGAAAACCTGGCCGACCAGAACGGCGTCACGGTAAAAATTGTATTGCCTCTTAGTAAAGGAGATCACTAGATATGAGCATAATGATCGGTGCAGAAGAACTCCATCAACAGCTATCTTCAGGCTCCAGAGATACAGAAACCATCATTTTCGACTGCCGTTTTTCTCTCGCCGATTTTGAGCTTGGCCGAAATCAATTCATGGAGGGGCACATTCCTGGCGCTCAACATATGGATATGGAACAGCATATGGCTGGCATGAAGGCGCCCCACGGGGGTCGACATCCTCTACCATCTGCCGAGCAGTTCACCAAAGTCATGCAACAAATGGGCGTTAATTCTTCAACAAAGGTGATCGCCTATGATGACAATCGGCTGGCCGGAGCCGCAAGACTTTGGTGGTTATTACAGTATTTCGGGCACCGGCAGATACAGATACTAGACGGCGGTTTTAAGGCCTGGAAAGCGCAAGGATTTGCTACATCTCAGCAGAATGAAAACTTCACTCACGGAAATTTTCAAGCCATCCCATCTGCACGGAAAACGCAAGACTATCTGTGGCTAAAGGAGCATTTAGACGATACAAATTTGCAACTCATCGACTCCAGGGAGGCGCCACGCTACAAAGGTTTGGAAGAGCCAATAGACCCGGTGGCCGGGCATATTCCAGGCGCGTTGAATTTTCCCTGGCCGGGCGTCACCAACGATCAGGGCTTTGTGTTAGCTGACAACATACAACAGCAACGCTGGCGGGATTTAGACAGTGCAAAGGAAACACTGGTTTATTGTGGTTCTGGCGTAACGGCTTGTGTAAACCTGCTATCGCTCAAACTGGCTGGATTTGAAAATGCAAAACTCTATCCGGGTAGCTGGAGCGATTGGTGCTCCTATACAGACAGTCCCAAAAAACCTTAAACACCAGAATCGAGAGGGCCTAGAGCGAAACGCCGGATAGCAGTTCCGACGATCAACTGTCCATATTACGCTTTGTCATTATTTTATAGAGCCCAATGCTAAACAGCGGAAGGATAAACACCGCAAGAAACAGATAGGTCAAGGCGACATAGCCTTGTGCAATTAAATTAACAAGCCCTACTCCTTCGCCCACAAAAATCGCCAGACCCATCGCCAGCAAAGCAACTGCAGGGCGCAGATAGATTGGCATTGTTTGTTGCTGATCCTCAAAACTGGAGGCCAGGCGTTCGTTTAACGCATGCAGCAACGCTGTACCCGTTTCAATGAAGGTACCTAAAATAACAATCTGAAACAGTAGCTGGAACAGCGGAATATCCATGGCGCCAAGAATCACATTCACCGGCACCGGCGTATCGAGAATCATCGGATAAAAACCCACCATCACACAGTAAAACAAGATACCCGGAATAATTGCCAAAAGTCCGGCTAAAAATCCAGCACACAAGGTTTCCTTACGACTGACTAAATGTCTGATACAAAAAAGTATGGTCGGCACAATCGCCAAATTATAGGACGCATATTGGACACCCCCCAGCGCCCAGGAGGATTCCTCTGTCTTTAGTGCAAAGCCCTGTGTGATATTCTCACCGAACTTGGTAAAGCCGATAATTAAGAACGCGGCGTAAACCAGATACAGCACAATCGACCAGCTGGCCAACACTTTTTCAATCAAACCAGTGCCATAAAAGGTGAGCACTCCGATACTCACAATTAGAAATACGGTACCCACAATAGAGGGCACACCAAAGATTTCTGCTGCCAGCACGCCTGCAGCTGAGCCGATAACCGACAGTATTAACACTAGCGTGACTAAATAAGCAATTTCATACAGAAACCAGGCGCGGCCCAGCAGGTTTTGAAAAAAGTGTTTGTAGTTGTAGCTTTGATAACAACGCGAAAATTCAAAAGACAGTGCAAGCACCGCGCCCCAGACAAGGGCCGCAATCAACATCCCAAAAAAACCACCGCGCGGACCGTGCGACAAAAAGAATTGCACCAGTTCACGTCCGGTGGCATAGCCCCCGGCAATAATGACCGATTGAAATATTAAGCCCGGCAGTACAACCGCTCGAATAAAAGCCAATTTACTCATGCCGCAGCTCCAGGCGAGCAGGAGAGATCAATACCATATCCAATCCAAAATCCTCCAGATCCTGAGGGATTTTGTTAGCGAGAATGAGGGATGCGACCAATCGTCCTGCCGCCGGAGCAGTTTGAATACCATAACCTCCCTGCCCCGCTAACCAGAAGAAACCTTGCACTTGTGCATCGAAGCCAACTACCGGGTTCCGGTCCTCGACAAAGTTACGCAGCCCGGCCCAGGAGTGCTCAATCCGCTTGATATTTAAACGGGTAGCCTCTCCGGCATAGTGCGCGGCATAAGCGATATCCAGTTCCTCCGGCTGCACATCGCAGGGTGGCGAGAGGTCCTCATTGGCAGAGGACACCATGATTTTCCCGGCGTCTGGCTTGAAGTAGAAATTTTCCTCGACATCAATCACCATGGGCCAATTATCCACCACTTGATCCTCCGGCGGATCCACTAAAATCGCACTACGCCGCAGCGGCTGTATACCCACCGGTTGAACCTTAGCAATTTTCGCAATCTCGTCGACCCAGGCGCCCGCTGCATTGATGACAACTGGAGCACAATAACTTTCGTTGCCATTAGAAATCTGCCAACCCGAATCCTGACGATCCATTTCAATTACTTCAAAATTAGTTACCAAAACTCCATTGCGGCTACGCAACCCTCTCAGGTACCCCTCCTGCAATGCATGCACATCAATCTCAAACACGTCCTTATCATAGATGCCTTTGCAGCTATATTCCGGTTTCAATATCGGAACCATAGTATTCACTTCCACGGCACTCATAAACTTCAGCTGCTGATTCTGGCTTTCAATTTTCTGATAAAAATCCTCCAAAACTGCCACTCTATCCTGGTGCACCACAAATAGCGCACCCCGTTGGTGGTGCAACGCGTGCTCCGAGAAACCCTCGGGTGGATTGAGAAAGAAATCACCGCTACCCTTGGTTAATGCATTAATGGCCGGTTTTTCGCTACCATAAGAAGAGGCATAAACGGCGGCAGAGCGACCGGTAGAGTGATAACCCGGCTGATCCTCTCGCTCCAGTACCAGAACCCGAGAAGATTTTGCAAGCTCGTAAGCTGCGGACAAACCAGCCATACCCGCACCAACAACAATTACATCAAAGTTTTCCATAAAATTAGTAACTCTTAAGCATCTCTAAGTAGCTCGACATCAACTCTTAATCCCGATTCCAATGCGGCCTGATAGGCCGCATTGGCCGCTACCAGATCATAGGCAACGATTCCAACCGATTTGTATACAGTGATTTCTTCGTCAGATTTTCGGCCAGGATGTCGGCCCAAGAGGATTTCCCCCACCTCAGCCTGAATATGATCTTCTTTAATAACACCCGCTTCCAGTGCCCGGCGAAATTCACCGCCCTGAATTTTAATCGTTTCCACGTGATCAACGAAAAAAGCCGTATTAGCGACGCAGTTATTATCTATTTCAGCAGTCATCGGAATACTTGAACCGATAGCATTCACATGCGTTCCCGGAGCAAGCCACTCATATTTCAGAATTGGCTCACTGGCCGACGTGCAGGTACAGACGATATCCATATCTTGTACAGCTTGCTCCACAGTTTCGCAGGCAGTGACGCGAATGCCATACTGACTAGAGGCTTGTGCCGCAAACGCTTGGGCGCTCTGCGAGCTTAAACTCCAAACTTTGACTTCTCTAACGTCCCTAATCTTGGAAATCGCTTCCAAATGACCCTGTGCCTGGTGACCGGCACCCAGAATTGCAAGACGGCTGGATTCGGGGCGCGCCAACAGCTCAGTGGCTACCGCACTCGCCGCCGGCGTTCGGATAGCCGTTATTGAACCGGCTTCAACCACGGCTATCACATGGCCGCTGGTTTCTTCGAATAACACCACCACACCATTGTGAACCGTTCTTTGCTGCGCAATCGGTACTACTGTCATGAGTTTAAAACCTAAAGCTCCATTGCCCTCCGTTCGATCAACACAACCCGGCATCCAGCCCAAAATACCCTGCACATTTGGCAGCCTGAACATTTCCCGCATCGGTTGTATCGCACGGCCATCGGATACCGCTTTTAAGCATTCGCGAAGTGCCTCCATACACATCTCTAAACTTAACAGCTGCTTTACATGCCTGTCGCTAATCACCAGCACTGGCTACTCCCTCTTCATGGTTAGAAATTACCCCGGGTATCGAGGTTGTCGCAAAAGCCTAACCCTCACTTCAGTCCTCTCCCATAGGGAGAGGAGGCATTTCGTCTTTTGCGACACCCTTTTTCGCGCGGGGATATGACTCGGTAATAATTCTGCCAAGCGTTAAAAATCAAAATCTTTACTGAACTGGATACCGTAGGTGCGTCCCGGCGTATAGGTACGAAATTGATTGCGTGGATTCTGATACGCGATATCGACCTCATCAAAGGCGTTATCAACAAAGGCAACCAATCGCCAGCTTTCGCTTTCAACGCCGACTTTGAGGTTCAGTCGATTAACATCGTCTGCCTCAAAACTATTACCTTCATCCAGCCAGCCATCTTTTTTCGCAGTAAACAACCCGTAATAGAACATCTGCAGACCCGTATCGGCAAGGTCATGTCGGTAGGATGCCTGCAAGCTGGCCGTCCAGTCGTAAACCAGCGGCACCTGATTGCCAGAAAGATCCGTGGCCACACCATTTCTCAAAGCATTAAACTCGGCAAATTCTGCGTCAAGATAACCCAGCGAAGCATTAATCTCCAACCCCTCTATCGGCCTCGAGGCCAGTTCGATTTCCAAGCCCCAGGTATCCACATCGGCATTGGAAGCGCCAATCAGATTTGTTCCGGGCGGCAGGGAAGGATCATCAATCGCAATCACCGTATCGCTGCGCTCATGGTAAAACGCGGCTACACGTAACGCTGTGCTACCACCAAACAGATTGATATTGGTGCCCACTTCGTAACCAATCGACTCTTCCTCTTCCAATGGCAGATCTTCTACACGGCCCGCATTTTCATTAAAACCACCCGCCTTGAATCCCGTTACGACTTTAGCGTAGAGGGTCAAATCATCACGCGGTCGGAAAGTGACACCAGCACCGGGCGACCATTGTGAAAATGTGACCGTATCATCAAACACTGCAACCAACTGAGAAGTTGAAGTATCTATGCTAATGCCGTCGGCAAGAAACACCTGATTCAAAGCAAGTACGTTGCGCAGAAACGCATGGCATGCAAAATCACAGTTAGTGACAAGCTGCTCAAAATCAATGCTTTTTTCATCGCGCGTATACCGTAAGCT
>CBDUGR010000152.1:0-5944 GCA_965366515.1 uncultured Gammaproteobacteria bacterium
GCGCCTTTGGACTACCACCGCTCGAGGGCTCAGCACTGGGATTTGACTACGAATTGTTGAGCCTCAATCTTTTTGCCGGGCTCAATCTGCAACACAGTTTTAACCTAAATGTATTGGATGTGCAAACCTCTTATAAATTCTCTTCCCCTGTGCAAGTTTTTGATTCTGCTAGCAATAGCTGGAACGACCCGGTCTGGTCTTTGATTTTGGGCGACAAAGAAGCCGTCACCTTGCGTAGCGAGGATGCCGCCTCTCTTGGCATCATTCGCACCCCCCGTTACATTTATCAAATTGATTGGGATTATGATTTGATCCTCAACGCTGGAGCAGAATTGGATGCCATCGCAGTTAACGGATACGGTCTCAATATTGGCCCGCTGCTCAACCCCGATCCCTGGAAAGTGGACTTAAAGAAATTTAACCTCGGGTCGAAGACAGAGACCCATGTGCTGTTGCAGCAGGATAATAATCTCAACATCAACTTTAACCTTACCCGCGTTATTCCAGGTGATGAAACCACCCCTACCACGGAGATCAGCCTCTGTGCTTTACTGCCAGACGGCTGTCAACAAGCGGGCTATGTTGCAGTGCGTACCGATCTCGGCGCTGGCATTATGGAGGAAACAGTCTGGCGGGTATTTAATTTTGGCGTACCCGGTTGTGGTGAAAACGAAATCACCGACTGTGATATTGATTTCAGTGTGCTTCCACAGATCACCCGCTATCGGGTAAAAAACATACCTGATACCTATAGTCTAGGCATAGACTTAGCTGATTTTTCAGATAACGCATTACTTCTAGGCGTACTCGCAGAACTGGGTATCGACCCCAGCTCCACCCTGCCTTTGTCACAGTTGCTCGAATACGCTGATGATTTTGAAGCCATTGACGCCTTCTTAGCAGAAGACCCGCTGCTGGGCGGCCCAGCCTCATCCGATGAACAGTTACTCGCTGCTTTAACGGCGCTGGGCGTCGACTTAGATAATCCTTTTCCCAAGCAACCGCTGGGCTCTGGAGCACCAAAGCTAACGCAACCATTGACCGAAGAGGTAAGTTTCGCCATCACCGCGCAGGTTGCCGAACCCACCGATTTAACACTCTATCTGTTGGGATTGACCACATTACTGCTAGCACGTCGGAAACATCACTGACCGGGAAAAAATTAAATCGCTCTCAGCGAGATATTTCCGCAAGAGCTTAGCAACGAATAATCAACTTACCGATATGCTCGGATCGCCCTAACGCGTCCAGCGCCTGAGGCGCATTCGCCAAATCAAAGCTTCCGGCTACGACGGGCCGTAGAGCCTCCGCGTTTGCCAAGCCAATATCAACCAAAGCGCTTAGCAATTGGGGCGAGCTGAAAGGCCGAAATATGGTAAAGCCGTGAAAACTCAAATCTTTCATCATCATATCCATTATGCCAACGCTTGCCTGAGAACCGGTAATGGCTTCATAGCTGACAATATCACCGCTGCGCGCCATTGCCGCCAGCAACCCAGGATAGAAGGCCGCGCCTACTGGATCCAAAGCCAAATTAACTCCTTGTCCATTGGTTACCCTTTTCGCCTCATTTGCCAGACTTTCGCTATCCTGACAAAGGATCACATAATCAGCAAACCCGCTCATTTCTTTCTGTTTTTGCGCGCTACGTGTGGTGGCTATAGTGGTAGCTCCCCATAACTTCGCAATCTTCAAGGCCAACATGCCCATACCACTCGCAGCTGCAGTTATTAGTACCGTTTTACCGGCACCTGAATTCGCCGTGAAGCCCCCCATTTCCATTGCGCCACCCATGATCAGCAACGCCGTCCAAAATGCCGCCCCTTCCTCGTCCGTATAGGTTTCGGGGATAGGCACTAAGGCAGCTTGATCATATAAACCGATATCCCGATACACACCCATTCGGGCACGATTCACCCTTGCGCTGAGGGTTCCTATCCGCGCGCCAACCTTAAGATCAAGCTGGGTTAGTGCCGTTGGACCTGACTCTGTCGGTTCACCCAGCGCAATAATTTCACCAACTGCCTCTGCCCCCAAACAACTGGGAAACACTTCAGCCGGAAAGTATTCCCCTTGCACATAATTCCAATCGGCACGATTCATGCCGATTGCTTTCATTTTCACTAACGCCTGCCCCGGACCAGGCTCGGGTAATTCCTGTTCTCGCCACACGAGCGTTTCGGGAGCGCCATAGGCGTCAAATTGCCAGCATTGTGATTTCATTTTGACCTCTGTTTTACTCTTGCCAGACAACAGAAAAAACTAATCGAGTTAAGCCGGTTTCTTGCCTGGTCGCGTCACGACCAAACAACCAACAACGACAAGCAGCGCACCAAAGATGCTCAGCTTGTTCAACGACTCCGCAACAATGTACTCAGGCAACATATAGGCAAACACTTTTTCATAACATAGCGCAGCGAGCGGAATGAATGCCAGTAGCGCACTGCTTTTCGAAGCGTCCCAGCGAACCAGTGATTCTCCAAAACAGATATACGCAATTAGTGATACAAAACAACTCGCCACCAACAGCCAAAATTGAACCTCATTTAACTCCAAGATAATCCCAATATTGGCTTTTGGTAGCAACACCAGCATTCCCAGGCCGTAACAGCAGAGCAATAAAAATACCGGTGAGATGCGGCCACTTAATAGCTTTTGCCCCAAACCGTAGAATATCCAGATCAATGCAGCACCGGTCATGTAGAGTATGCCAAACGCATAGTCGCTGGAAGCATCAGTAATTTCTGGCAGGCGGTTATTGAAAAACAATAAAAGCCCGGTAATAAACAGCAGTGTACCCATCCACTGTATCCGACTGAAGCTCTCTCCCAGCACCAGCACACTCAAAACCACTAACGCAATAGGTCCCAGTTGAATAATAATTTGGCTGGTACCAGCGGGGATATACTGTAGGGCATCCATAAACATAATGTGATTGGCAAGAAGACCAACGACCGCAAACAGCAGTAGAACGAAATCTTTTGCCCTCAGTTGCACCGATATAACCGGTCCCTTTTTCAAGGCAAGATATAGAGAGAGAATCAGCGTTGCCACAACGAAGCGATAGAAATTCAGTGTGTAGGCATCCACCTTGTCCAGCACTCCCTTGGACACTACCGGCAACAAGCCCCAAAAAGCAATAGCGGTGATAGCCAGCCACAATCCAAGCAAAGATTGACCGGACTTTGAACTAACCATTGACGACGATACCTGAAAAAATTCCGCGGGCTTTGGGGCCCGCGGTTAAAAGGAGGGGGAAATATATGAGAACCCCGTTTAATGGGTTCCGTCTTCTACGCTAGCCTACATTCTCCATTTAAAGCCCAGGCCGATCGTACGAGGTCTGGCAGCAACGATGGACTCAGGATCCTGAAAGGTACCGATACCATCATACACAGCCACCTCATCGGTCAGGTTTTTCACATAGGCACTGATAGTGATGTTTTCATTCAAATCATAGTTGGCCCGTAGATTAAGAATTGTGTACGAGTCCAACGCTATATTAAATGCATTACCATCCCGAAACTCCGTATTGGTTTCATCCCGATAGGTTAAATCACCCACAAGAGTTAATGGCCGCCCACCCACTTCAGTGTCGTAGGTTAGCGCTGTGTAAAATTGATAATCGGGAACATTTGGAATGTCGTCACCGTCCAACCCTACGATCACGAATGGCGAAGAGCCAGGCAGCACCGGCTGATCCTCTGTCAGTTCATGACTGAAGAAATAGGTGCCGGTAAAATCAAGCTTCCAGGCGTCTGTCAGAAGCGCAGTGATCGACCACTCGAAACCGTTTATTTCCGCTTCACCACCATTCACCGTAAAGGGGATGTTGCCTGCGGGATCACGAGGTTCCACCTGGATGTCATCCCAAGAGATAAAAAACAGCGCACCGTTTGCCTGCACACGGCCACCCATTAAGCGAGATTTGAGCCCAAATTCAATATTGGTCAGCTCATCCGATTCATAGGTCGCCGGAATACCCGCTGCAAAGGGTTGGTTTGAGTTATTCACACCACCTACGCGAAAACCTTCCGAGTAGGTTGCATACAGCATAACATCTTCAGATGGGTTATAGGTCAAGGTGAGTTTCGTAGTAACCTGATCATCATCATCCTCAATCAATCCCACCGAGTTGCCCTTCACTGTCGTTCCGATGATTCGACCCGCCGGTATACTCGCCCCGCCACCAAAGTTATGCAGATTAGCCTGAACCGACTCTAGATCTACTTCAAAATAGCGTACACCAAATAATAGCTGCCACTGATCATTGAGGTCAAAAGTCACCTCACCGAAGGCTGCTTTTTGCTCGATTTCATCCGCACGGAAACGACCAAAGAATGTGGTTCCGCCCCCAAAAAAGTCATTGGCATCGAGCGGGTCCCAGGGCTGCGGATTTCCATTACCATCAGTAGTCACTACATTTACTTCAAAATTATTTTCATCCTTCTGGTAGTAGAGTCCAGCCACAAAGTTGAACGCGCCATCAAACGAAGAAGCAAAGCGTGTTTCAAACATATCAATCTCATAGGATTGAGGTTGCACCGTTACACCTGGCGCGGGTACGCCGAAAAACAAAAGAATCGGAGTGCTATCGAATACCAGCTCTATATCATGTTCAAAACGTCCCGCAGACAACAGCCAAGTTCCTGCATCAAACTCATATTGAGCCGTCAAACCGAAAAGTGTCACCTCATCATCTCGGGTATTCACGGTAATATCAGAGTTTATGAAATCATCTCCAGGAGTTAACGAAGGAAGGCCCGCTAATGGCGCAAACCCTGTGTTACCCGGCAACATAGCAATTTCCGCTGGCTGATCAGGCCAAGCAGGAGATCCCTTGGCGGTAAAGCGCGAAGACCCACCCACTTCTGTATCCTGATCTAAATACATCAGATCCAGAGTAAACCGATCATTGGGTGTCCAACGAAGGTTTATACGGCCGCCAGTAGTTTCCTCATCATTGATATCATCACTGTCACCATCAAAACTGGTTACGCCTGCTACAGTAATTTCGCGACGCGGTTGGTCAATCCAGCCTGAATTATCGGTACGCCAACCAACCAGGCGCACGCCCAATACATCTTCCACCAGAGGAATATTTACCATACCGCTGATGGTATTGTTGTCGCCACCCTCATCAGTATCCGACACATCCACCTCGACAAAAGCGTCAAATTCAGCTGTGTCCGGTTTTTTGGGAATAAAACGGATATTACCGGCCATGGAGTTAGCGCCATACAGAGTACCCTGCGGACCGTTTAATACCTCAATACGTTCCAGATCGATAAGTTTAATGGGTGCGTTCTTCCCACCACCATCCTGGTTATCAGTAGCGGTAATTACAAACTCGTCAAAATAGGCACCGACAACTGAAGGCCCATTACCATTAACGCCTCGGATAATATATTCTTTATCACCAGGGCCTAAGTCCTGAAACTGCAATCCTGGAACACTGCCAGCAAAATCTTCAAAATCCAACTGCCCTTTTTCTTCGAAAGAGTCTCCAGCCAGTGCAAAAATGGATGCCGGTACAGATTGCAGATTTTCTTCACCACGCTTGGAAGCCGTGACCGTAATTTCTTCAATTACCATGCCCTCAGCGGAAAACGCGTAGCTCGGCAAAAGAGCCGTTGACGCGACAGAGACCGCAAGTGCAATCGGTTTAATTTGGCTTTTCATAGCCTTCCCCCCTAATCATTAACATCATTTTCCAATTAATGCCAAGTACAACTCTAGATCCAGCATAAATACGCCTGAGTCAGCGTTGACATGCTTACCAATATTTCAAAATTGCCTGTCATTGTAAATCAGTTATTTAGGGCCTTAGCCCTAAGCGACAAGCAATAACCTTAGAAGACAGTACACCCTCCCACACGGGCACTGCCTGCCCCTTAATGTTTATATTGCCATTTTCGGTGCAAGATACGCTAACCACGCCTCC
>CBDUGR010000153.1:0-5885 GCA_965366515.1 uncultured Gammaproteobacteria bacterium
CGATGCTTCAGGATATCGTTACCGGCGCCGTGATCAAAAAAATGGCCAAGCACTATGCTGAGCAGATTGGTTGCTCCGATGCCTCAATACATCTGGTTTATCATCAGTGGATGGGCGCGTTTCCAACCAACAAAGACTATGCCGAGCAATTGATCAACATGTCGACTGTGATCGCTTCGATGGTAGGCGCGGACAAGATCATCACCAAAACCCGGGAGGAGGCGACCGGTATCCCGACCAAGGAGGCTAATGCCAAAACCGTTGCGGATACCCAGTATACCTTGCGTATCCTGAATGGCCTGCCTAATGTGGTGGATGAGCAGGAGGAGGAGATTCTGACCCAGGAAGTCATCGCGATTATGGAGGCTGTGTTTAACGATCCGGCGGATACCCTGTGGCGCAAGATCTTCAATTCCATTAAAAACGGCATCATCGACGTGCCTTTCTCGCCCCATATTATTAACCGAAATGAGATGATTACGATTAGGGATGCTAATAAGAATATCCGAATTATCGATCGGGGCAATGTACCCATTCCGGATCACTGCTATGCGTTTGAAAAGTCGCATTGTGATCTGAATAAAGACACAACGAGTATCGTCAACGACATCATTCATGATATAGGCATTATGCAATGAGTGGATCAAACGAAAAACTGCTGATCGATGTTGGTAGCACCTACTTTAAGGTCAGTACGCAGGAAACGATCGAGCAGCATTTCAGGGATTTCAACAAGGATGTGCTAGATGATCTGATGCATAAATGCGGCCAGACGATTGAGCGTTTTGGCAAAGAAGATGTGCATATATGCTCCTCGGCCAATGGTGGATTGAGTGCTCTGATTATTGGAATCACCCACTCTTTTTCACTGAAATACGCGACCAATATTGCCTTTAACTCTGGCATCAATATTATCGATACGATTCTTTATCAGAACATTGAAGAGTACTCTGTCCCGAGTGATCTTATTGATGTTGTAATTATTGTTGGGGGTATCGACACGCGTGCAAAAGTATTTGCCGAAAGCCTATACAGCTACTTGGATAAGCTGAATTATTCTAATATCGTTTTTGTGGGAAGCGAGCAGGATAGGTCGGCGATTAAGGATAAAATCGAGGGCGTGGTGCTGTTGCCGAATATTATCGACCACCGGCTTCATATTGTCGAAGAGCATCTAAAAGAGTATTTGACTAATCTTTACCAGCAGGACATTGAGGGAAAAGAGGATATCAAGCACCTCTATGATATTACGGCCAACCAGATATTTTCGACGCCCTATGTTGTGAATAAGGCACTGCCCTTTATTAACTCAAAATTATCCGTGGTCAACCCCTTTATATTGCTTGATATTGGCGGTGCCACTACAGATATTCATTACTCAAAAGATTTGGTCGTGGATGACAATATTGTCACCGAAAATGAGTATGACCGCTTGGTATTCAAGAAGCTTGGTGTGTATAAGTCGAAGCAGTCGCTGATCTTCGCGGCAAAAAATAATGAATTTGTCTATGAGTTGCTGACACATCTAAAAGTGACGGAAAATATCTTTGAAGAGCAGAGCGAAAAAGCAACCAGGATACTGATGCAGCTCGCCATCTTTTTGGTGCTTTGCAAGATTTCACATTACCGACAAGCCTATATTAATCTGAAACTGCTTGCAGTGAATTCAATCGTCATCACTGGCGGGATTACCAAAGTACTCACCGTTGGTGAGATAGAAGATATTATTGCGTTTTTCTACAAAAAAATTCTTAGTTCAGAGCACAACCCAGCCGCCATAATGGATAGCAATTATGATATTTGGACGCTTGGGGCCATAGGGGAGACAGCATGTCAATAAACTGTATCAGAACGCTGATTGAGCGCGCGACTGAGACGCACGCTGATAAAACGGCATTGGTTCTAAACGAAACCAGCCTAACCTATGCTGAGCTGTTTAATCGGGTTAATCAAGTTGCTTTCTACTTGAATGAGTTGGCACTGCCAAAGGGCTCGCGCATTGGCATCTATTCCAATAAAAGTGTCGAACAGGTAATTGCGATTCTCGCGATTTTGTCCACCGACTGCATCCTCGTGCCCCTAACCCGACTGCTAAAGCCTGAGCAGGTGGAATATATTATCGGTGACTGTGGAATCAGTTGCATTATTACTGACCGGCTTAAACTGGAAAGTATCGAGGAGATCAATTTTGACGGCCACATAATCTCCTACGAAACCACCAACAAGGATATTGCCTCCTTCGAGGAGATTTTTAAATACTACAATAAACCCTATATTTGCGATGTTAACGGCCACGATAATGCAATGATCACCTACTCGTTTGGCCTGACTGGAACACCGAAGGGTATTGTACTCTCGCATCGGAATCTGATCGATTCGGCGCGTGTGGTTTCCCAGTATCTGAAGCTGGAGGAAGAGGATGTTATCTCCGGGTTGCTGATCTTCAACCTCGATTATGGACTGAATCAAATATTCTGTGCGCTTTATAAAAAGGCAACGCTCGCACTGCATCGATTTATCTTGCCGGTCGATTTTTTTAACCACCTGATTGACGATGGTGTGACCGTACTGCCGCTGATGCCGGTCAATATATCCCAGATGTTTGATGAGGATACGAGTCGTATTCCCAGCGCCGAGCTTTTCGATCATGTCAAAACGATCACCTCCTCGGGTGGCAATGTCACCGTGAAAATGATTGATGACTGTAAAAATACTTTTCGTACCGCAGACTTCTACTCGATGCATGGTCTAACAGAGGCATTTCGCTCCACCTATCTTGATCCGAGCCAGGTACTGATCAGACCGGACTCGATCGGCAAGCCCATTCCCGATGTTGAGCTGTATGTGCTCAATGAGGAGGGTAAGGAGTGTGCACCACGAGAGGTAGGTGAGCTGATTCATCGTGGTGGCTATATCTATCGAGGGTTCTGGAATGCCCCGCAGGAAACAGCGGAGCGTTTTAAATCGGTACAGATTTTGAAAAACGTAGTGAATCTGGAAGGACAGCTAACCGATGAGATTGTCGTCGCTTCAGGTGATTACGTGTATAAAGATGAAGAGGGCTATTATTACTTTGTCTCACGTCATGATGATATGATAAAAACGCGCGGTTTCAGAGTTTCCCCCTACGAAGTCGAATCCGTGGTCGCAAAAAATATTCCGCAAATCCAGCAGTGTGCCGTGTTCGGAGTGGAAAACGAAGCCATTGAGGAGGAGATCGTCATGGTTTACTCCGCACCTAGTGAGATATCAGAAAAAGAGATACTGTTTGAACTTAAGAAACACCTGGCGTCCTATATGATCCCCGGAAGGGTGATCTACAAACGGTTTTTACCGCTAGTGCAGAGTGATGAAAACAGGATTAACAAAGATGCTCTGAAGAGGGAATTGGCTGAGCAGTAGGTTTTGCTTTGGTTAGGAATCAATTGTTTCAGAGCTTTCGGGTAGCGCCCTCCAGGGTGGATGGCTCTACCCAATAGTCTAATCTTTTACTTAAGCGTTTTTGCCTCTTCTTTTCCGAGTTAACCCAAGTCCGACAAGTCCGAAACCGAGCAGCACGATAGTACCGGGTTCTGGAACTTGATGATCTGTAATCAATGATATCGCCGCTGAAGCGCCGGCGTTAAAATCAGTTTCTATCAAATTGATCGAGACATTATGTGCCCCGAATGAAATATCGTTCGACGCAAAACCATTGATGCCTGAATTACTGGTTAACTCAAACCCTATAATCTCGCCGAGTGGCATATCGACCCAATCCAGACCGGTCAAATTGATAATTGTTCCGCCCAGACTGCCGGTTTGCAAAAAGTTTAGCGCTATTGCCGAAGCGCTAATGTCGACAGAGATAAACTGTCCTCCACCAACATAAAATTCGATACCTGGGTCAACAACCGTGTTGGTTGCTACGTCACAGCTAAAAGATCCTCCGCCAGTAATATTACAGCCAACGGTGTCTCCGATGAGTGTTGCGTTAGCTGCTCCCATCCACCCAGCAAGAACGAATGATATTAGTAAGCGTTTGATTTCTATTTTCATTAGTAGTTACCTATATTCATAACAAGACCTTATTTTTGTTATACAATGCAAACATTATACCAGAATAAAAAAGGTAAACTTATCAGGGGGTTATAATCTATGCGATGTAATACGCTAGCCCGAATGTAAAGTAAACTGACACTTTTTTGCCGAAAAGTGCCGAAAAGGGGACGCATTTGTTTTGGGTCGAGTGTCAACTCCTAGAACTAAGCAACCCGATCAGAAAAAAAGTCTGATCTGACCCTACTTTCAAGAGGTTTTCACACAGCCTGTCATATAAAGAGTCATTTGCGCCGCGTTATTGTGAGCGGCTGAAATCGACGCACCCCGGCCATTCGAAAGGTGTCAGCAATTTTTACACCAGTAGCAATGTCAGGCCGCTAAGCTATTGATTTTAAATAGATGGCACGAATTATGCATTCATATTTAGCTATCTATTCTACTGTTAGATATGTAGCGTATTTAGGAGGGTCGCCAATGATCTCTGCGAAAGCTATTCTAAGTTTACTCTTTCTTTGGCCTGTCTCGAATCTAGTCGCAGCGCCAATTGTCTTTGACCTGAACGATGGCACTTTTACCACACTTTCTGCGGTTAACCAGCCCTATGATTATACCGGCGTTTATCAATCCCCACTGTTTGATATTGACGATGTAAGCATCTCTGGCGGTCAAACGGCTATTTTTGACTTCCTCTTCAGTGATAGCACTTTAAGTCAGTTCATCAGATTAACCGACGATGATAATACGCTACCCAATGAGGGTGTGATATTCGATGTACAAGGGACAGGTGAATCGCTTGTAAATCCTGTCGTAAATTTAACCGGTGCGACCGGTTCTTACCGACAGGACATTGTCACGAATGTCCCTGTTGTTGCTGCTACGGTCCTGAGCTACGCCGGCGCCTCGGAAAGTTTTTTGAACGGTATAAGGATTGGAGAATTCAATGATACTTTTCCAAATGACCCTTCTCGATTTTTTAGTGTAAGCATTGATATCACACAGAGTTCGCTGCTGTTTACTGACTTGCATTTGGAGATATTTAATCAGGGACAAGGGACGATCACTCTCTCCGCTTTAAGCTTTCAAGCGATAGCCAATGAAGTAGATATTGGTGTAATACCAGAACCAGCCACTCTAATCTTATTTGGCTTCGGACTCGCTGGCCTTGGATGGTCAAGGCGCAAGAAAATTTGATGTCTAATATTGTGCGAAAAGCGTGCGAAAAGGGGACGCATTTATTTTGGGCCGAGTGTGAAATCCTAGAACTAACCAACCCGATCAGCAATCGCCTGAATTTCAATCACGCGAATCTAGGCTATGGGTTTTGAAAAACTGTTACTTTCATCGCTATTGAAACAAAAAGCACTAACAATCCGTTTTAGAACAATTCCCAGTCTCAGCACCAATTAGATCTAATAATCGTTGCTAGATTCCATTCGAGGTCCCTTAAACAATCACAGTCAGTTTGCACGCAGCGATAATCAACGTCCACCACCTCCGCCACCACCTCCACCGCCGCCCGACGATCCTCCGCCGCCACCACCGGAAGAACTGCCTGGTGGCTTCGAGGCAGACGCGATAGATGAGTTCAGCCCACTGCTGACCGCCGTAGCGAGGCTACCCAGATCGTTGATGCCGCCACCACGATACCAGGTTATGCCGGAGGTTACTGCCGCTGCGGCCACTACACCGACTGCAATCGTAAACTTCTCGGTCCACGCTTCTTCGACATCGAGTGCTACGGCAAAGGGTAGCAGCATTTCGTAGCGCTGCGCGTCTAGCGCGGGTGGCCCATTCGGCCCTTGTAGACTCTTGAGTTCGTCTCGCTCGGCGACGCTGAGGTAGAG
>CBDUGR010000154.1:0-5841 GCA_965366515.1 uncultured Gammaproteobacteria bacterium
TAATGAAGATCCAATAGCACCGCCATCAGAGCCTCTGTCGCTTTACGTATTAGTGTGCGATCGCTGGTCAAATAAAAATTTTTGACCAACTGCTGAGTCAGGGTACTACCGCCCTGCTGATAGCGTCCAGCCCGGACATTAGCCCATAGGGCTCGTGAAATCGCTTTCAAAGAAACGCCATGATGGCTATAGAAATCTTTATCCTCAACAGCCAGCAAAGCAGCCTGAACAAATTTTGGCACCTGCTCAATGCGCACCAACGAACGGTCTTCTCCATGAGCCGGGTAAATTCCGCCCATCAAAAAAGGCTCAACACTAACCAGCGACAAGTGCTGATCGTCCTCACTCTGCAGGCCAACTATTTGATGACTATTGAAGGTGACGATCACCCGCCGTGACGGAACAGTCTCATTCCAGAGTTTAAATCCCCGGCTGAAGAATTGTAGCTGATTGGCGGACTGCCAGAAGCTTCCGGGACGGCTCAGAGCTTGCTGGGACCGATAACCCAACAGCTCCAACTCATAGCGCAGATCCTCTATTTCCAGCGGTTTCCCTGGATACAGATCCAGCGCTCGGGCATAGACTTTGGCGGGCAAGGACCAACGTTTTCCCTCAAACTTGGCCCTTACCTGAGCATCAAGGTAAGCCATGAGTATCGCTAGCAAAACAAGTCCAGCCAGCAGCAATTTAAGAAGAAAACGCCAAAACTTAAAACCGTCTCCCTTTTTTGCTTTAAGCTTGCGCTGCGTTACCGTGTGAGCCTTTGTCGTTCTTTTTTTCGGCTTGGATTTTGGCTTTGCCATTAGTGTTAGAGAGGTTAACCCAAATTTAAAAATGATCGGCAATTATACCCAGCAAATGTTAGACTGCGCACGCAATAATGCGCTTGAAAAGTGGAGAAATAAGTGAGCCTGACGCTGTTGCAAGCATTACAGGATCAAGCCCTTTATCCTCATCCGGCCGATCATTTTGAAGTAATCGAAACCCATATCTCCTGGGTATTACTCACCGGCAGCTTTGCTTATAAAATTAAAAAACCGGAAAACTTTGGTTTCCTCGACTTCTCCACCCTGGAAAAGCGTCATCATTACTGTCAGGAAGAGCTGCACCTCAACCGCCGCTTTGCTCCGGAAATATACCTGGAAGTAGTACCTATTTACGGCAGTGAAAAAGCACCCTCCTTTAGGCCAAAAGGGCCGCCCTTTGAATATGCGGTAAAAATGCTACAGTTCCCGCAAGATCAATTACTCGACCAACTGCTGCTGCGTGGTGAATTGAGCAACGCTCGAATTGAGGAATTGGCCCACACAGTTGCCACCTTCCATCAGCAGATACCGAGCGTAGAAAAACAGGAAAAGTATGGCGCGCCCCAGCAACTCATTGAGCCGGTTCTGGAGAATTTCAAGCAGATAGGCGCCTTTTTGCAGGAATCATCCGAATTTGCTCAGTTGCAACGCATTGAGCATTGGGTGCAAGATCAGACAAAGAGGCTGGAGCCGATTTTCGAGCAGCGCAAACAGCAGGGTAACATCAGGGAATGTCATGGTGATCTGCACTTGGGTAACATTACTCTCTTTAAGGACAAGGTCACCCTGTTCGACTGTATCGAATTTAATCAAAGCCTGCGCTGGATTGACGTAATGAGTGACGTCGCCTTTCTGACCATGGATTTACAGGCCCGTGCCGCTCCCTCTCTGGCCAATCACTTTTTAAATGCTTACCTGGAGATTACGGGCGATTATGAAGGGCTCAAGGTGTTGAGTTTCTACCAATGCTACCGCGCGATGGTACGCGCCAAAGTCGCTTTACTGAGTCTGTCGTCTGAACCAATCCCCAGCACCCGTTCAAAGGCTATTTTCGACCAGTATCACCGTTACATCCAGCTGGCAGAGCGCTACATGACCGCCCCCAAACGCCAATTACTTTTAATGCACGGTTTTTCCGGCACGGGGAAAACTACGATCAGCACTGAATTGGTCGACCAGCTTGGCGCCATTCGTCTTCGATCGGACGTAGAACGAAAGCGAATATTCCAGTTCGAGCAACAAAAAGCTTCGGCGATTGATGCCGGGATTTACAGTCATAGCGCCAGCGATCGGACGTTCGAGCATTTAGCAGCAACCGCCGATACCATCCTCACTGCGGGCTATCCTGTAATAGTTGACGCGACCTTTTTGCACAAACCCTATAGAAATCGCTTTTTTCAGCTCGCTGAAAACCTGAACACAACAGTGCAGATCATCTCCTGTGAACTGGCAGATAAGGAGATCCGAAGACGCCTTGAACATCGCCAAGCGATAGGAACCGATCCGTCAGATGCCGATATTGAGGTTTACGAAGCACAACTTAAAAGCGCAGATCCGCTCAGCGAAACTGAACTTAACCATACCTATTGCATCAACACCGCACAGAAAAATCAACTGCAACAGATTATAGAAACGTTAAAGAGTCTACCCATTACTAATTCAAAGACTTTGTAGAATCCGCACTAGGCAGTTACCCACTCACAGAACATTTTTCGCCCCGGCACAATTTGGGGTGTTTTATTCCGAAGCAAAAATATTATAACTAAGCAAATTCGAATTTACAGCTTTACCTGTAGTAGTACAGATAGGCTTTCAGACACTTCGTCCACCGAAATTTTTATTCATCCAAGAAGAGAAGGATGCAAAACTGGACCCCGGTCTCGGCATCTAATTCAGATTGCCTCCTTATTTAACGAACCAAGTATTTATCAAAATACTACCAAGATGAGACCCTGCCACAATTAATTGAAATATTTCTGCGCGCGATAGCTCAAAACCAATTTAATTAGAGGGTCTATAAGTGCTTGTGTGAACCATCGCAGAAGGGTGGTGTATCCGATTGTTTGCAACCACAAAAATAAAGCGTTTCGCTTTTGTTCGCCTTGTATTTGACGGGTTCGAAGTCAGTGTTTTTGTGTGCGCCGTCACAGAAGGGTTGGTTTTTGCTTAAACCACACTGACACCAAAAATAAGTCTTATCAGGCTCCACTTCAACCGCAAAAGGTGTTTTAGATGCAACAACCGGGTTTGACATTTCATTCTCTCTTTAAGTGTACGCTTTTAACTTTTCCGATCAGGTTTTCAGTTTTTTCAGCATAGGCTTTAACTGCTTATATTCATAATAAGCTGGGAAATAACGATATAGAAATTGAGTGAGCTTGCTGACCTTGGAATGCACGATAAGACGTTTCTTTTTACGGGCACCGTTAAAAATTGCCTCAGCCACTTCATTGGGTGATGCCAGTAATTTGCTTCGCTCTACTTCTATCGTTTCGCCATCTCCAGACAGCATGTGTTTGCGTAAATCCGTTTCAGTTTTGCCTGGACAGGCAATCATCACGTGCACACCGTCATTCAGCAGCTCTGCCCTAAGTGAATTGAACAATCCGTGTAACGCGTGTTTGCTCGCTGCATAGCCGCTCAGGCAGATCATTGGCGAATAACCAAACACACTGCTCATGGTGATAATCATTCCCTTTCGCTGCACCAGGGAAGACAACGCAGCTTTGGTACAATTTAAGGTGCCGAAGAAATTCACCTCCATGACCCGACGGATAATGTCCGTTTTGGTTTCGCTGAATAGGCTGTGGTGTCCAATCCCCGCGTTATTAATTAACACGTCTATACCGCCAAAACGCTCTTCAATCTCTCGTACCGCTTCCTGACAACGCTCTTTATTCACGATATCACAAACAATGCTCATGACCTCAACGCCGGAACGCTCAACCTGGTTCTGCAACGCCATTAGCTGCTCCTGATCAAGATCAATGAGCACTATCCGCGCACCCGCTTTAGCAAAGCGCCAGGATAACGCCCGCCCGATACCGCCAGTGGCGCCTGTAACCACGACTACTTTATATTTAAAGTCATATTCCATCCTGCCCCCTTTTGGAATATTTATGGGTTCGAGAGATGTGGTTGTTCGTTTAATCGTTATTGCTAAAAATTTTCACGCCAAGATCACGTGGCAAAGGCAATATCGTAAAAACTGTCTTTTGTATCATTTTACTGCACCGATTACTGTCCATCAGTCTGTCTGACATGCAGTTAGTTTTTCAATAGCCTGCCGTTTGATGATAATATGATCGCCCTATTTAGCAACAGAAAAATGAGGTTTAATTTATGCCTGCCTACCGTTCCAAGACATCCACCGCCGGGCGCAATATGGCCGGGGCACGAGCGCTTTGGCGTGCCACAGGGATATGGGTCAGTTAGTCGCTAGAGAAGTTGAAAAAGCAGGCGGTGTGGCCAAGGAATTTAACACTATTGCTGTTGATGACGGTATCGCCATGGGGCACGACGGCATGCTCTATAGCCTGCCCAGCCGGGATATCATTGCCGACTCGGTGGAGTATATGGCCAACGCCCACTGTGCCGACGCGCTAATCTGCATTTCCAATTGCGACAAGATCACCCCCGGTATGCTGATGGCTGCTATGCGCCTCAACATCCCGGCAATATTTGTCTCCGGCGGCCCGATGGAAGCGGGTAAAACCAAATTATCAGAACACAAAATTGACCTGATCGACGCCATGGTTATGGCCGTTGATGATCAAGCCTCGGATGCGGATGTCGACGAGATTGAACGCAGCGCCTGTCCTACCTGCGGATCCTGTTCCGGTATGTTTACCGCCAACAGCATGAACTGTCTGACCGAAGCACTAGGCTTGTCATTACCGGGCAACGGCACTGTGGTCGCCACCCATGCCGATAGAAAAGCACTTTTCGAAGAAGCCGGACGCCGCATAGTCGGACTATGTCAGCGCTACTACGAACAGGAAGATGAATCGGTGTTACCTCGCTCTATTGGCGACTTCAAGGCATTCCAAAACGCTATGACCCTGGATATCACCATGGGCGGCTCCACTAATACTATTTTGCACCTGTTGGCAATCGCGCAAGAGGCCGAGCTGGATTTCACCATGAAAGACATCGACGCCTTATCACGCAAAATTCCCCAACTCTGCAAGGTCGCCCCGAATACGCCCGAATATCATATTGAAGATGTGCATCGCGCCGGCGGAATTATCGGAATTCTCGGCGAACTCGATCGTGCGGGATTACTTCACTCTGAATTACCGACCGTGCATAGTAGAACCATGAAAGAAGGGCTGGATGAGTGGGATATTATGCGCAATCCCTCCGCCGAAGTTGAGCAATTCTACCGCGCGGGCCCGGCGGGCATTCCAACCCAAGTCGCCTTTAGTCAGGCAACTCGTTGGCCAAGCCTGGATAATGATCGCGTCAAGGGTTGTATTCGCTCACTCGAAAATGCTTACAGCCTGGACGGTGGCCTTGCCGTACTTTACGGAAATATCGCCGAAGACGGCTGCGTAGTAAAAACTGCCGGTGTCGACGACTCCATTCTGGTATTTGAAGGCCCCGCCCATGTGGTGGAAAGCCAGGACGAGGCGGTCGAGAATATCCTAAACGATAAAGTAAAAGCGGGCGATGTCGTGGTTGTGCGATACGAAGGCCCACGCGGCGGCCCCGGCATGCAGGAGATGCTCTACCCCACCTCCTACATCAAATCCAAAGGACTTGGAAAAGCCTGCGCGCTGCTCACCGACGGCCGCTTTTCCGGTGGCACATCAGGTCTTTCCATTGGCCACGTTTCACCAGAAGCAGGCGCCGGTGGCGCGATAGGCCTGGTACGTAACGGCGACCCAATAAAGATTGATATTCCAAACCGTACAATAAACGTACTGATCAGCGATGAGGAAATGGCAAAGCGCCGTACCGAGCAAGATCAAAAAGGCTGGAAGCCCGAGAAACCAAGACCGCGCAAAGTATCTTCTGCGCTAAAAGCCTATGC